>ONET01000010.1 GCA_900316905.1 uncultured Treponema sp. | reverse complement strand
TCCACGACCTCGCCGGTGTGCTTTTCGTAGATGTCCAGCGATTTGTTCAAAACTTTCTTTATGTCATCTGTGTTTATGTCAAGCTCGGCCTTGTTTCCGGTCATGTAGTCCACGACCTCTTCGGCGTACTTGTCGATGAAGGCCGCCGCTTCCGGCGAGGCCAAGACTTCCGCCACCATTTCCGGGCTGGCGTCGATTCCCGCCTGGTCGAGATAGCTTTGGACGACGGCGTTCACATCCAGATTCGTCATGTCAATCGAGCCCAGGTCAAAATTTTCGATGTAGGACTTGTCAAAGTTCAGCTGGGCCAGGCTCAATTTGGCGCTTTCTGGGTAAAAGAGGCCGCCATTGTCTTGGGGGAGGGCCTTTGACACGGGCTTGAGCGCTTGCGACGCTATGTTGGCTATCGTTGAATAGCTAAAGTTGAAGCGGACAATTCCCAAAAGCAGGGTGACAAAAAGGACCGCCGCGAAGAGTATGCTCAACAACACAGAAAAGAACTTTTTCATAAAAACTCCTTTTTTTTATAAAAAAATCCCGCGCTCGCGGCGCGGGATTGCGATTACCAGTTGTCGGCGCTTACCTCAAAGTAGCTTTGCGGATGGGCGCAAACGGGGCAGGCGGCGGGGGCCTTTGTTCCCACGACGATGTGGCCGCAGTTTCGGCATTCCCAAACCTTGACTTCGCTCTTTTCAAAGACTTGCGCGGTCTCGACGTTCTTTAGAAGGGCGCGGTAGCGTTCCTCGTGGCGCTTTTCGATAGCGGCCACCATGCGGAACTTGGCGGCCAAAGCCTTGAAGCCTTCTTCCTCGGCGGTCTTGGCGAAGCCTTCATACATGTCGGTCCACTCAAAGTTTTCGCCGTCGGCCGCCGCTCCCAAGTTTTGGGCCGTCGTTCCCAACTCGCCAAGCTCCTTGAACCACATTTTGGCGTGCTCCTTTTCGTTGTCCGCCGTGGCCAAGAAAATGGCCGAGATTTGCTCGAATCCTTCTTTTTTAGCAACGCTGGCAAAGTATGTGTACTTGTTTCTAGCCTGAGACTCGCCCGCGAAGGCGGCCTGCAAATTCTTTTCCGTCTGCGTTCCCGCGTACTGATTAGCCATAGTTTCCTCCATATAAAACTGAATGATTGTAAGTCGCTTTCTATTATAGCGCGCTTTGCGCGCTTTTGCTAGAGGAAATTCATTCAAACGCCCGCCGTCGCGGGCTTTGCAATAGCGCAATTTTATCCGGCCGTCAATTTTTTTGCGCCAGGTTCACAAGCCAGCGCTCTTTCTTTAGCCACCAGCTGGCGATCATTATTTTTGGGAACTCGACGGCCTTTACGATCGCGTACATTCCGACAGGCCCGATTGTCGTTAGCTTTGCCATTAAAAAGATTCCCGGAAGCGCGATAAAAAGATGGCCAACGCCGTCGACCAACATTCCCATCATCGTGTCTCCGCCTGAACGGCTTACGCTGAACTGGCAGTTTATGTAAACCCAAGCGGGCATGTAAAGGGCCATGACAAAAACCATGCGCTTGCAAATATCCTGCGCCTGGCCGCTCAAATTTCTAAAGACAAGCGGAACAAGCGCGATTGTCAAAAAGCCAACGACAGTCATCATAAGGCCAAAGACATTCGCTCCGTTTAAAAGCCAAACTTTTTCCTGACGCGCTTTTTCAAGCTCGCCGCGGCCAAGGCGCTTTCCAAGAATCACTCCGGTGGCCGTTATGATTCCGCTAAAGGCCACAAAGAAAAGGTTCGCTATGGCAAAGCTCGCGCTCATGCCGGAAACTACTTCCGAGCCGCCGCGGCCGTTGTACAAGGCGGTCGAAACAGTTTCCACAATCGCCCAAAGCATTTCGCTGCAAGCGGACATCGCGGCCCTCGCGCAAATCTCGCGGTAAAGCTTAAAGTTCACGCGCAGCATGTCCATAAGGCCAATCGCAAAGGGCGGCTTTTTTACGATCATGTAAACGACAAAGCAAAGCGTTTCAAAACCGCGCGCGATGACCGTCGCGAGCGCCGCTCCCCTAACCTCAAGGCGAGGCGCGCCCAAATGCCCGTAAATGAGAACCCAGTTAAAGAAAGTGTTGACTATTGTCGCCGCGATTGAGATTACAAGCGGAACTTTAACCTCGCCGATTTCGCGCAAGGACGAAGCGATTACGCTGGCCACGACAATCGGGATTCCTGTAAATGCGATTATCCAAATGTACTGCTGGCCTTGGTCCAAAATCGCGCCGGCCTGACTGTTCCCCTTTACCATAAAAGAAAGCGCGAATCTTGGAAGACCCAAACAAACGGCCATAAAAACCGCCGCCGCGAAAAGGCCGAACCAAAGCTTAAAGCAAAAGGACTGTCGCATTCCGCCCTTGTCTTCCGCGCCCGAAAACTGCGTCATGAAAATTCCCGCCGCCGCGCAAATCGTTGAAACAAGGACGATGAAAAGAAAAATGATTTGCCCGCTGATGTTGACGCCCGACATCTTTACGTCGCCCAAGCCGGCCACCATAAAATTGTCGATAAGCGAAACGAGGTTTTGCACCAAAAGCTGCGCCATCACAGGCACGGCGATTTTTAGCGCCTCTCCATAAAAGGACGCGGGGCCAAAACGGTTGAAAAAACTCTTATTGTTCAAAACAACTTCCTTAAATCATATGCAAGCCCAAAAAGGCGCCGGCCGCATTTTTGGCCTTGCCTCGCCTTTTGGGCGGACTGCTACTGCGCCAACAATTCCTCGGCCAGCGATTCAAGCGCCGCGATGTCGGCGGCCTTCATCGCGATTTTAATAGAAACTTTTGTTTGGGCAAAAGTTATCTCTTTGCTTTGCTCGAACATCGCGGCCATTGCCTTTGCCGCGGCCGGCGCCCAAGAGCCGTTTTCGATGAAGGCAACCTTGCGCTTTTGGTAGTTGCGGCTTGTCAAATGCTGAATGAATTCGCGCGCGGCGGGGAAGGCTCCGCCGTTGTAAGTGGGAGAAGCGACGACAAGCGTTCCGTACCTAAAAGCGTCCTCGACGCATTCGTAAATGTCCTCGCGCGCCAAGTCAAAGAGCGCCACTTTTGGGCAGCCCTTGTCCTTTAGGATTTGCGCGAGCTTTTGCGCAGCCTCGCGCGTGTGTCCGTAAACCGAAGCGTAGGCCACCGCCACGCCTGGACTTTCCACGCCGTAGCTTGACCAAGTGTTGTACTGTTCAATGTAGCGGCCCAAATCCTTGTCTAGGACAGGTCCGTGCAAGGGGCAGATTTTTTGAATGTCAAAGGCCGCGGCTTTTTTTAGCAAGGCCTGGACTGAATCTCCGAATTTTCCGACGATTCCAAAATAGTAGCGGCGGGCCTCGCAGTCCCAGCCTTCGGGGTCGTCGTAGTCAAGCGCGCCGAATTTTCCAAAAGCGTCCGCGCTAAAAAGAATCTTGTCCGCCTCGTCGTATGTCATCACGACTTCAGGCCAGTGGACGTTCGGCGCGGAGATGAACTTTAGCTTTTTTCCGCCAAGGTCCAGCTCGCTTGAATCGGAAACGACAATTTGCCTGTCGGAAAAATCTTCCTCAAACATGTTCTTCATCATCGCAAAGGCCATTTTTGAAGAAACGATTTTCGCCTCAGGATATTTTTTTGCAAAGGCCAATACGCCCGCCGAGTGGTCCATTTCCATGTGCTGAACGACAAGAAAGTCCGGCGCCTTTCCGCCAAGCGCCGCCTCGATGTTCCCCAGCCAAGCCTGGACAAAATTCGCGTCCACGCTGTCCATGACGCAAACTTTTTGGCCAATGACGGCGTAGGAATTGTAGGCCATTCCGCCGGGAACCTCAAACTGCCCCTCAAACAAGTCAATCTCGTGGTCGTCCACGCCAATGTATTTTACAGAATCGCAAATTGTCATAATTCCTCCAAACGATACGGCTGTTCGCCCGCGCTAGTTAGCAAAGGCGAATGTTGCCGCTTGTTTTATTTTAGCGCGAAAAGTAAAAGAGTTAAAGGGCTTGCTTGACTTTCGTTCATGCAATATAATTAAAAAAAAGGAAGTTCCATGACATTCATATCATCGACGTTCGCAATTTTCTTTGCAATTTTCAGCGCCTTATATTTTATTGCTGCAGAACTAAAAAAAGGCGGACTAAAATTCCAACGTCTTTTACTCTTAACCGCGAGCATAATTTTCTACGCCTTTGCGGACTTGCGCTTTCTTCCCTTTATATTTTATGCGGTCGCCCTATCCTATTTTGGCGGACTGTCATTACGCATAGGAGGAAGGCATAGGCGAATTCGCCTTTTCGCGCTTGTTGCCGCCAGCCTCGCGCCTCTTTTATTTTTCAAGTATAGCCCAGCAGAATGGAGAGGCGGCATAGTTTTTCCATTAGGCCTTTCTTTTTTTACATTTCAAAGCATAAGTTACATAGTTGATGCTACAAAAATAAGATCGAAGCGGAGAGTGACTTCATCACCGTAGCCCAGTTCATAAGCTTTTTTCCTGTAATTTCAAGCGGACCAATCCAACGCGCAAACATTCTAATTCCGCAATTAAAGAAAACGCATCAATTTGAATATGACAATGCGACCAACGGCATGAAACTTTTTGCTTGGGGAATATTAAAAAAAATTTATGTGGCGGACAAAATCGCTCTGTATGTAAATTGCGTTTATGAAAGCCCAGCCGACCAACACGGTCTTGCGCTTCTGCTGGCGACAATTCTATACTCATTTCAGATATACTGTGATTTTTCAGGTTACAGCGACATGGCAATCGGAGCGGCAAGAATTCTAGGGTTTGATGTTGGAAGAAATTTTGACCATCCATACCTATCGCAATCCATCGGCGAGTTTTGGAGGAGATGGCATATTTCATTGAGTTCATGGCTTAAAGACTATGTTTACATTCCTCTCGGAGGAAGCCGAGTGGCGCTTCCAAGAATTTATCTCAACCTGCTCATCACTTTTTTAGTCAGCGGAATTTGGCACGGCTCCACTTGGAACTTTGTAATTTGGGGGTTTCTGCACGGGCTATACCAATGCGCAGGCAGAACGTCAAAGCCTTTATTTGAAAAAATTAAACTCCCTTCTTTCATAAAAATTTTTTTCATATTTTGCCTTGTAACTTTCGCATGGATATTCTTTAGAGCAAAAAGCTTGAAAGAAGCGTTTGCCGTGATACAAGGATTTGGAAAAATTCCTATGGAATTAGCACGCTTCATCAGCCCGGAAAATCCGACAGGATTCAAGGATACATTTAAAGAGCTTTTTGCGCTTAATAATTCCAGCTTCGGATACTTATCTGGAATGATGATTGTTTTGGCGACAACGACAGGTTTTGCCATAATAAGCGTCGCGACACAAAAAAAAGAAGGACTTAAAATTATAAAGGCATTGCCGCTCTTGCTGCGTTGGTGCATATACATAGTTCTTACAGTTATCATTTGGGAAGCTTCCACCAGCTCTGTAAATTTCATCTATCAAAATTTCTAAAGTCAGGAGACGGCAATGAAAAAAATTTTCTTTATTAAACTGTCCATACTTTTATTAATTTCCAGTTGCATTATCTCCGGCATCAGAATTTACACCGACACTTTCAATGTTTTCCATTGGAGCGACATTCGCTTTACAAGCGGAACGCCGAACAAGAATTTTATAAAGACAAAATATATTTTAAGCGCTCCTCAAAAATTCAACGCATTTTTGTTTGGCTCGTCAAGAATAGGCCCAATGCCAAAAGATTTTCTTCCATGCAGTCTAAACGGGGAAATGTTAAATTGGTACAACATGACATACCCAACCGGAACTCCAAAAGAAAATTTAGAAACAATCAAGACATTCTTAAGAAACGGCGTAAATATAAAAATGGCAATTGTTCAGTTTGACGACATAATGATGTACGACACCATGTCCGCGCACCAAAAGGAGCCAATGAAAATACCGTATCAAACATACGAAAAGAATAAATTGTATTTTTATTTTCAATACTTAAAAATAAAAACGGAACCGTCAATCATAAGCGATGTTCTTCGATATAACAGTGAAATCAACGAAAAGAACAAGCAAGATTTCTATTCCTACGGAACAAATGGACCAGAAAATGATTTTTCAGACAACACATCTTCAGAAGACACAGAGGAATCGGAAAAATATCGCAACTATTCCGACAACGCTTACACCGAAAAAACAGCCTTTAATGATTTACGGGACTTATCAGAACTATGCAAAAAAAACAACATAAAACTCATACTATTAACAACCGCTTTGTACCATACAGCTTATCGCAAAGCCATCACTAGAGGCTACCTTGATGTTCTAAAAGAAGCGGCGCAAAATTGCGAGTTCTACAATTTTTCATGCCTTAATAATTTCACAAAAAACTACAGATACTTTATGGAAAGCGTGCACTTCCGCCCAACGCTAGGATTAATAATAGAAAAAACTCTTTTTGGTAGCGAGGATGAAAAATCCAAAATTCGAGAACAAGCTGGAGACAAACTTTGGGGACAAAAAGTCAATTCAAACAATGCAGAACAATACATCCTGCAACTCAAAGAACAGTTAGATTCTTAACAAATTTCTTTCCGCCACTTGACACAAGAGCAGATTTTTTGTAATATTATAAAACATTTTGCGCGATTAGCTCAGTTGGTTAGAGTACAAGCATGACACGCTTGGGGTCACTAGTTCGATTCCAGTATCGCGCAACGACGGAAGGCTTTTGCCTTCCGTTTTTTTTTGCCTAAAATTCCAGCGTGGCGGCGGCAAGGGCTTACAGCTTTATTCCCGGCATTTCCTTTTGCAAAACTTCTTTTCCAGCATTTAGTTTTTCTTCCTCTGGAATGGCAAAGACAATGTCCAGATTATAATCTTGATTTTTATTGATAAAATTTTTGCAAGCGTAAACTGCTTGAGCCCAGGCGTCATAAATCGGGTAGCCAAAAATTCCTGCGGAGATAAGCGGAAAGACCACTGAATGAATGTCATTTTCGCGGCATTCACAATCGCATCAGCAGGAATGTTTGTTATTCCTTTTTGTTGCAGTGTTATTGAACTCATATTTTTCCTCCTTAGATTTTTTTTTCGACAGCCGCAGTTTCTTGCAAAAAGCGATCAAAATCGCTTTGAAAAAGCCTGTCTTGAACAATGCGGTATTTTTCGTATTCGCTCTCCGCGTGAAGCTTGGCTTGTTCCGCGCTTATCTTTCCAGGCCCGGTCAAAATTTCGTTTCCGTTAAATTCCAAAAAACCGTCCAATCGCTTCGCCCAATCTTCCATGCTCATAGGAACATGGCGTTCCGCCTGCATTTCAGCATAATCAAGATACAAGGAAACAAGACGCTCCATAAAGCGCATTTCTTTTTCGGACAAATAATTTTTAGCGACCGTCACATCGTCCTTTAATATTTTGCCGGAAGGAGCGTTTTCCCAAGTCGTAAGCCCCATGCTCTCTTTGCCCGCGTCCGCGCGCTCCACAATAAGCTCCGCCGCAGTGTGGCGATGAACCGCGTAATGCATTTTATTTTGAACGGTTTTGAAAAATCTCTTAGTGGTCGCCGCGTCCTTGTCGTAATCAAAGGCCGTTGAATACAAATCGGTGACTTTTTGATAGAACTTTCTTTCCGAAAGCCTTATCTCACGGATTTGCTGAAGCTGGCGCTCAAAGTATTCGTCCGTGAACATATGGCCCTTTATAAGACGCTCCTTGTCCATCGTCCAGCCTTGAATTGTATAATCCTTTACAATTTGCCCCGCCCATTTCCTAAACTGAACCGCCCGCTCGTTGTTCACCTTGAAGCCAACGGCGATTATCATTTGAAGATTGTAATGCGCAAGCTCGCGGGAAACTTGACGGCCGCCCTCATTTTGAACTATTCGAAAATTTCGAATAGTTGCCCCCTCTTCCAATTCTGAATCTTCAAAAACTTTCTTTATGTGATAGTTTATTGTATTCGCTTCAACATCATACAAAGCCGCCATCATTTTCTGCGTAAGCCAAATATTCTCGTCCTCATAACGCATTTCAAAACTTTCAGGGCTGTCGCCTGACGCGGCCACAAAAGTAAGATATTCTGCCGCGGAGCTGTGTATTGTGACTTCGTTTTTCTTTTTCTTGGGCATCTTCGCGCTCCTCTTTGGGATATTATATCACAATTGAAAGAAAATGGAATTAAGTTAGAAACTTAAGGGCATATTTTTTGCCTTGAGGCCATTTTTGCGCTGCACGGCATTGTCGAACAGTGCAAAAACCGCGCTATTCAAGGTTACGCCGTCTTGCACGGCTTCATCCTTACATTCGCTTGCGCTCATTTCAGGACGGCTTCGCCGCCCTTACTATCGCTTGGCCGGAAAAAAAAAACAATTAATAATTCCATCCAATTCATTTTTTATCTGAGAAAATTCTGTATTCAAGTCTAAAGTCCTAACACAGAAATTATTTCCTAAGATTTTAAGATTTTGATTTGGTGTTACAGTTTCATCAGTTTTCGCATAAAGCAACATTCCAGAAACTTCACCGCTAAAACAAGACTCTTTATTCTTAACATAAGAAAGAATCTGATACAGATTTCCGCTGTGATAAGAATATTTATCAAATTGATACTGCATAGAATGTGTATAAAACTTGGTGTCGATAATTAAAATTTTATTTTGCTTTTTGTCGGTTAAAGTGATATCCGTTTTCATTGCGGGTAGATATTGTAATTCTCCGTCAGCAGCCCATTCAACATAAGACGGAGAAGCATTAAACTCTGGGAAATGTTTTCTGTAATATTCTAGGACAAACTTCTCATATAAATGGCTCATTCTCTGCTCATCTAAAAAAACCATCAGTTTCGATGAACCATTTTTCTGAGTTTGCAAAAGACCTTGAACTAATAAATAACATATTCCTATAAGCATTTGATAGCTTTGTGTGTTCTGATTGTATCTGATTTTCCAATTTATATGATGCAAATCTAAAACTTGAACATTTGAAAAATATATCAAAAGAGATTTCAGCCCTTGTTTTTGTTTACGAGAAATATCAGATTTTATTAGTAAGAGCATTACTGATTTCAGAATTCTATTCATATAAGAATCAATAGAAAATTCATCATACGAGCAAACAAGCTTCTTTTTTAGAAATGACATTTGATTTATAGAATCATTGATTTCTATTTTTCCGCGTAAAGTTGAAAGCTCAGAAGTTTCAGTAATATATTCACGGTTTAAATATTTTTTCAGTTGGATTTCAATTCCTCGTTGAATTATTGCCGCGAACATATCTGCTATGTTTTCAAACGATTCCGTCTCAATGTGTTTATAGCCGTTCTGAGTTAGCACTTGATATGCATAAGAAAGCATATAATACACATTTCTTATTTGAATAGAATTACTCACCGTATTGAATCCTCAAGCCTTCTTTTCCATTCTGATAGAGTGTCTGTTTCGTCAAACCAATATTCTTCAAGCAGAGGAATCAATTCATAATGAACGACATCAGAAAGCCATTCATCATCAACATCAGAATCATTTTTTGGAATGAAATAACTATGACCTATTCTAAAGCCTTTGCCTAAAGAAACATCGGAAATTATTTTTTCATTCAATTCTTTAACACAATCAATTAAGCGATTATATTTCTCATTTGAAATTTCGTTCTGTTTTTGTTTAAAACCGACACTTTCGAATTCTGGTTCAAATTCAACAAAAGCAAATCTACGGCGTAAAGCATAGTCTATCATCGCAAGGCTTCTGTCTGCTGTGTTCATCATTCCGATTATATAAACATTTTCAAGAACATAAAAATCTTCATTTGAATACAAGAGCTGGATTTTATTTTTAGAACCACGCTTATCACTTTCAATTAGCAATAAAAGTTCTCCAAAAATCTTACTCATATTTCCACGATTGATCTCGTCAATAATAAAGAAATATTTATTGTCACTATCATCTATAGCTTTTTTACAGAACTCATAGAAAACACCATATTTCTTTTCAAACTGCTTGTTTTCTTTTTCAGAAGGACGGAAGCCAACAATAAAATCTTCATAACTGTAACTTTGATGAAATTGGACGAGTTTTACCTGCTCAGTGTTTTTTTCTCCGATTATTGAATATGCAAGTCGTTTCGCAGCAAAAGATTTTCCAACTCCGGGTGCGCCTTGAATAATTATATTTTTCTTCCGTTCCAAAAGATTTACGATTGTCTCATATTTTTCTGGTGAAATAAAAACTTCATTAAAGAATGAATCTTCGTCATAAGGTTCATAGTCACTTTTAATTTCAATCGGTTCATCTTCAACTTCAAATAATGAATTTAATTTTCCAACATATTCCGTATAATCCGTAATATCAGTGAGAGTTTTCATAACTGCTTGACCAGGATGGTCATGTTCTTCGTTATGCGTCCATTTCACTTTTCGAATATGAGGATATTCTTTTTCACTAGAATCATAATAATAGTCTGAATCTACGACACCGCGTCCAAGAATCTTAAACATTCCTTTCTTGACGAAAATAATGTCGCCTGGTTTCATCAAATTTGCAAATTCCCATAAAGCTAGGGAAGAATTGATTTCAGCAGAGGCTTCTCCATGAATTTCTTTTAATTTTGCTTTTATTTCATCTCGCGAATCAAATTCCCTAAGGTCTGATATTTCATCCCAGCCTAGGCCCATTATGCCTTTTTTGTAGAATTCATCCCATTTGCTTGCTTTTTCACCTGGGGCATAGAGCCAATAATGTACGGTAGAATTATTAACGATTGTGGTAGATTGTTCATCATCATAATATCTGCTAAATTGAAATCCTACATCAATAGCCAAAGTTCTTAATTTCGGGTCAGCGTAGCAGTCGTCAGAAAGAGAGTCTTTTAGCAGTTTCTTGATTTCATCATCAGCTTCCAAAACTTCGCAAAGTTCATCATAAATTTCTTTTCCACGAAGGAAATTCTTTACCCCCTCGCCCTTTTTTATAGTTGGTTTTTCATAAAGAAATCGTTCAACCTTTACAATTTCACCAAATTTATAGATGTAATACTTATCTGGATATTTTAGCCAAAGATATGTGCTGATTGAGTTTTCGTTCTGATAACTTGACTTCCAATATTTATTATTATCTTTCGTTAGAGTACTATTATGTCGTTCAATTAATTCCACAGAAGATTTTTTAAAACCTTCAATACGATTCTCTAAATCAAGATTTTCATCATAAAGAGATTTAAACATGCTCCTAGTTTCATCAGGAAATTCCTTCGCAAAATCTTGAATTTGTCCAGCTGGATAAGAACCTACAGAACCAAGTAAATTATCAGCTTTCTTCACCGCTCTTTTGAACATTTCAGCAAAATTATTAGCCTCTATATCAAAATTAGCTTGAAAAGATTTTACTGCCTGCCACTTATACTTTTCATCTTCCCAATGTTTAGGAAAACTTTTTTTATAAAAATCCAGTAGTTTTTCTATTCTTTCCTCATGTGAGAACATTTCTTTGCTTACATGTTTTGGAGCGTTCGTTACAAAAATATCACTTGCTAATTCATCTGTCATTTCAACTGTTTTTCCGCTCTCAGTAAGTGACCAGATTCCACTTTGTGATTTATCTATATATCCAGCATAAACGAGATAATTTCTAGCAAAAGCTACTTGATTTGAAAATTTATTAGTATTTGATTTTCCATAAGTTTCATTTACAATATCATCAGTCAAATGCAAATCATTTATAATTTGCTCCCTTACTTTTGCAGGTGTTGCAGAGCCGCCAAGCTCTTTTAAAGCCTCCAATACTGGTTTAAACCATTTCAAGAATTCTGCATTGGATTTTTTAACATCTGCCATTTTTTCAACTCCTACTTTTATCATTATACCATATATTCCTAATTTTCGCTATTCTTTTACCGCTTATCTACCCAACGTTAGGGATTGTAGGGGCAGCTCGAAAGAGCTGTTGTCCGCTCGTTTTGTTGAACGCAAGACCTTAATGTTTTTTCGAGCGGTTTCACCGCGTCTTTCAGACGCTGCTGGTTAGTCCAAGCGGACAATGAAGCGCGATTAGCGCGGAACCCCGAAAAGCCCGACCGCCGCGCGCGGCGGGAACGCAAAATAATACCCCTTGACAAACCGTGAACTATAGTTTACAAAACAAAATGGCGGAGGACTTATGAATATGAAAAAATTGACAGAATTTGACCCGGCGGAATATCTTGACTCAGAAGAACTCAGAAGCGGTTATCTTGAACTTGTCGCAAAAGAGGGAACGCAAGAAGAGCTATTAAAAGCGATAAACGACGTGGCCCGCGCAAGGGGAATGACCAAGACGGCCAAAGAAGCCGGAATCACAAGAGAAGGGCTTTACAAAGCCTTGTCGCCCAACGGCAATCCCGCGTTCTCAACGGTCTGGAACATCCTTCGCGCAATCGGCTACACGCTCACTCCCACGCCGCTGTCAAAAGCGCTGTAAGTTTCCGCCGCTCACTCTCCCACTTCCTCCACCAACTCGCGGCATGGCAGGTCTTCTAAAAGTCCCCGTACTCGTCAAATTCTTCGCGGATGTCGTCGTCTTCCATCAAAAGTTCCATGTCCGCCTTGCTGGAAGTTCCGTCTTGGAAGCGTTCGTAAAGGCCGCGCGAATCGCCGTAACCGCTATAATCGCCGCTCCCATAGCCATCATAGTCGTAATCATATCGCTCTCCGCCAGAAAAATCTTCGTATCCGCAATCACCATCGTTCGAGGAAGCGCCCCATCCCTGCGCTCCCGCTCCGCTCAAAGCAAAAACAACAATCGCTACAATCACAATCAAAACGAGCATTTCCTGTCTCCTTACTCAACCCATTATACCACAGTCAGGGTGTCATAGAATGTCACCGGGAAAAATATTTTTTTCGCGAAAAACGCTTGACGAATTCTCCTTTTAGGAATAACAATATCAATGCGGAGGAAGCGTAATGTCATACAATAAGCTGCTAAAAACAAAAGCGGATTACAACAACGCCATAAAAAGAATCGACGAGATTTTTGACGCAAAAAAAAGGAACCGCTGAATCTGACGAATTGGAACTTCTTGTGGCGCTCGTCGAACTTTACGAAAAAGAACATTTTCCAATTGAAGCGCCAGACCCAATTTCAGCGATTAAATTCAGAATGGAACAAGAAGGGCTTTCCAACGAGGACATGGTTCAATACCTTGGAAGCAAGTCGCGAGTCTCCGAAGTGTTTTCCCGAAAGCGCTCTTTAAGCATAGCGATGATACGAAAGCTTGTCATAGGCCTTCACATTCCCGCCGAGGTTTTGCTTGGCGCGAGCGTAATGTAAAGCCCGCTAAAGAGATAATGATCTTCACTCCCCATTCCCCTCCATCGCGGCCAGCTCCTTTTGCAGCGTTTCTTGCAGGGCTTCGTCAAAGCCGGTCAGGGCGGAAAAGGGCAAAAAGATTTTGGCGCGCTGGCTTAGGGGCATTCGGTCTTTTAGGGAATCGCGGTTCCAGTCATAATTGATTATGTCGTCGTAATTTTTTTCGGTCATGCCTTGTGCCCTCCGATTTGCTCGTTGCGGTCGCGGGTCGTGGCGCCTTCCTGCAAATTCATTCCTTTTAAAATCGCGTTCTTTCCAAACTTGCCGATGATTTTTAGTCTGGCGCTTTGAAGGCTCTCCTCCTGTCCGGGCTTTATGCCAAGCGCCTCCGCCTCCATTCCGTCAAAAAGGCTTGGCTCGCGCAGGCTTTCTGGAATCGTGTTGTTGGCGCAAACGTTCACGCGGCGGACAAGATATTTGGGATTTGCGATCCGTTCAAAAAGAGAGACAAAGCTTTCAACAATCAGCTTGGAGGAATTGCTGTGCGTTCCAAGAGAAAGGCTCCCTCCCGCAGGCTTTGGAACAGGGCGGCCGTAATAGTCATAGACAACTTCGCCGTCAAAATCGTCCTTGCCCAAAGTTTGCGCATCGTAGTTTATAGAAAGCGTGATGGAATTTGCCACAAGCTTTTTCTTGAACAAGTCCAGCGCCAAAAGCTCGGCCATTTCGCGCACGATGATTTTTGTCTTTTCGTAATCGTACGGCTCGTGAAGGACTTGCCCGCTTCCAAGGCTTTTGGCTTGCGTCTTGTAGCCCTTGATTTCCTTCATTCCCACTGGCTCGACTCCCCAAGCGTGGTCGATTAAAATCTCCGCGTCAATTCCAAATTCCTTGTACAAAAGATTGGGGTTCTTTAACGAAAGGCGTGCCACGTCTCCCATCGTGCGCAAAAAATATTTTTCAAGCCTGCGCGCGGTTCCGTTTCCCACCCTCCAAAAATCCGTGAGCGGCTGGTGGCTCCACAATTTTTTTCTGTAGGAAATTTCGTCAAGTTCCGCGATTCTCACTCCGTCCTTGTCGGCGGGAATATGCTTTGCCACAATGTCCATCGCGATTTTTGCCAAGTAAAGGTTGGGCGCGATTCCAGCCGTGGCCGTTATTCCGGTCGCGTCCAAAACGTCGTGGATGACTTTTACCGCAAGCTCGCGCACGCCTGTCTTGTAGAGCGCAAGGTAGCTTGTCGCGTCGATAAAAACTTCGTCAATCGAATAAACGTGAATGTCCTCTGGCGCGAAATATTTTAGGTAGACGTTGTAAATGTCGGTGGAATACTTTATGTAAAGCGCCATTCGCGGAACGGCCGTGATGTATTCCAAGTCCTTTCCGGTCTGCCGCTTTACCTCGCGCGCCTTGGCCTCAACCTCAAAAAGCCTGCAACGGCCGCCAAGCCCGTAAGCCTTTAGCGCGGGGCTAACCGCAAGGCAAATCGTCTTGCTTGTGCGGCTTTTGTCGGCCACAACAAGCTTTGCCGTCAGCGGATCCAATCCGCGCTCGCGGCACTCAACCGAGGCGTAAAAAGATTTTAGGTCAATCGCGATATAGGTCTTGGCTTGCATGGGGCGGCCTATAGTCCAAGCGCCTTTTCCAGTTCCGCCTTAAGGGCTTCGTAGCGAAGGCGCTTTTCTTCTTTTGCAAAGTGAACGTCGCGGAACTGCTCGGGGTTGTTTTGGTAGCAAAGTTTTTCGTCGCCAAACTGCTCGCTTGTAAGGTCAAAGAGGCGGTCGCCGCTTGCGGTCGGAACGACGTTGTAGCAGTGGTAGTTTCCGCCGTCGCGAAGTATGCCGTAGACTTTTCCGCCAAAAATGTCTTGCGCCAAAAAGGCCGTGATCGAGCACTGGCCAAGCGTCTTGTTTTCTGGCGTCCAGTCCTGCCTCATTCTCGGCGCGCAAGTTTGGGCGCTCCAAATTCCAGACAGCAAATCGTAGAGCTGCCGGGGATTTTTTATTTTTGAATAGGCCGGATTTACCGGAGCGCAATCCGCGTCCTGCCAGCCGTAAAAAGATTTTTTGGAAAAAAGCTTTTCTTCAAACGCCTTTAAAACATCGCGCATGTCGCTTGGCAAAAGCTCAAGCGCGCGTTCCTTTAAATTTTCGGGAACGCCGTAAAAGGCTTCGGCCATCGCCGCCGCGATGTCGGTAAGAGTGTCAGAGTCTCCGCCCAAGCTCACAGCGGTCCTTACAACGTCTTCAAAATCATTTCCTTCAAAAAAAGCGGCGAACGCTTGCGGAACCGTTTCCTGGCAACTTTCCACATGGCGGTAGGTCGGCCTGATTTGGTCGCAAGTTCTGCTTAGGTCGTAGCCAAACTCGCGCGCGACATATTCCTTGACTTCATCCTTGCTCTTTCCGTTACGCGAAAGCCAAATGGCGGCCGCGACGCTTTCCGCGCCCTTCACGCCTTCGGGATGGTTGTGGGTGACTTCCGCGCTCCATCGCGCGACTTCCCGCGTCCGCTCCAAGCTTTCAAAAAGCCAGCCCGCGCTGGAAACTCGCATGGCCGAGCCGTTTCCAAAACTGCCGTAAGGCTCCTCGCTCTTTTTTACAAGCCAATCAAAAAACCTTCCGCCGTAGCCTCGGAAAGGATATTTTTCAGCCCATCCGTGCATGGCCTTTACAATCGCTCTCTTTATTTCATTTTCGCCTGAGTCCAAGCCGGCCTTTAGGATTCCGTCGCACACCGCGATTGTCATGACAGTGTCGTCGGTAAAATCAGGCCTTTCCGCAAAAAGCGGAAATTCCTTTGACTTGTTTCCGCGGTCAAACTCAAACGGCGCTCCAATCACATCGCCTAAAATCGCTCCGTACACATTCAGCCTCCTTCTTTTCCCGCGTATTATAGCGCGCTATGGGTGTCATGCAATGTCACCGCAAAAATATTTTTTTTGCAATTATTTATAGAGCGCGGCCACTCTTTTTGCGTCGGAACGGATTTGTTCGGCCAGCCATGCGGGCTTTATCGCTTTGGCGCTAGAGCCAAAGCCCATCACCCAGCTAAGAACGATTTCCTTTTGGTTGCTCTTGAATTTAAGCGTGACGCTTCCGTCCTTGTTGGCCTTTATCTTTTGGCTCTTGTGCCATTCGCGCTCTGTGACGTAGTTGGCAAGGCGCGGCTCAAAGAGGATTTCAAATTCTTCAGGCGGCGCTGGATTGTTCCAAACGCCAAAAGACAAGTCTATGTTCTTTTCCAAGTCAAAGTTTTTGTCAACGACAAAGCGCTCAGCCAAAAGTTCCACCGACCTAATCCTAGAAAGCGCGTAAATGCGGACGGCGCCTTTTTTTGCAGCCTTGCTTGCGGAACTTTTTGCTCCGTCTTTTTTGCCTGGCTTTTTCGCGCCGCCCTTGTCATAAACCGCGTCGTGGTCAAAGCCAATCACATACCAAGAGCCCTTTTGGCAAACGACATGGTAGGCGTCAAAAGTTTTTTTCTTGTAGACGGAACTTCCAGAGCTCTTGTAGTCAAAGCGGGCGACGCGCCGTGACCTTAGCGCCTTAAAGACGGCCTCAAAAATGCGCGGCTCGATTTTTGGAAGCGGGTCGGAAATAAAAGAAACGTCCTTGTTCAAAAACGAAGCGTCAACGCTGACCTGCCGCGGAAGCATCTCCGCGATTTTGGCCATTATTCTTCTGAACGAATCTTCAAGCGGCGTGTTCTTGTATTGCTCCAAAAGCGGCATCACAGTAGAGACGGTGAACAAGTCGCCTTCGGTCAAGAACACGTTTTGAATCATGAAGGCCGGATCCGTGTAATAGTAGCCGCCGCGCTCCTTGTCATACTCAAGAGGCGCCTTGTAGCGGTCGCGTAAAAATTCAATGTCGCGAAGGACGGTGCGGCGCGACACTCCGTATTCCGCCTTCATTTTTTCGATGCTGGGATACGAGCCGCTTATTATCCACTTGTCCATTTGAAGCAAGCGGTGAGTCCTTACCTTGTCTTCTCTTTCTTTTGCCATCAGAGATACTTCACCAATTCGCCGATAACGCCCTTCATGCGATCGTCGCTTAGGCCAAAGTCCATCAGCTTGTAGTTCCAAGCGGCGCGGCCGATTCCGCATTTTTTAAACGCGGCGTTGATGTCCTTGTACCAGGCAAGCGTTTGCTCTGGAGTCGCGCGGTCAATCACGCCGTACTCGCCGCAGTAAATGGGAACGTCGCGCTCCTGGCAAACCTTAAGGCCGGCCTGCCACTTTTGGACAAAAAAGTCCGCGCCGTATGTTTTTGACTCGTCTTCGACATGGCTTACAAAATCCGGAAAACCTAGAGACCGCGCCGCGTCGTTGTGCGCCTTGAATGACGCAGGATAGGCCAACCTAAAATCAGCGGGAATTCCAGAAATCCAAATCGCGCCCTGGTGCGTGAACATAAGCGGGTCGTAGCAGTGGAAGTTGTAGACGATGTTTTCGTCGGCGGGCGGAAGCAAATCTTTTAGAGAGTCAATCGAATTGTTCCAATATCCGCCGATCAAAATCTTTATCGTCTTTGAATGCTTTCTGATTGTCTCAATCGCCTTGGCGGAAATTTTGTTCCACGCGTCGCTGTAAGACGGAGAGGTGACTTCGTTCAAAAGCTCAAAGGCCATCATGTCTTCGTATTTAACGTAGCGCTTTGAAAACTCTTCCCACAAAGCGTAAAAATGCGCGTGGAGCTTTTCGTTTGCAAAAAAATTGTTCTTTTCTTCGCCCGCGTCAAAGGAATAGCCCAAAGTTTTGTGCAAGTCCAAAATCAAGTTCAGCTTGTTTTCCTTCGCCCATAAAATCGCGTTGTCAACGTAGGAAAAACCGCTTTCGATAAAAGTTCCGTCCTCGCGCTGAAAAACCTGCCAGTCAACCGGCACGCGAACATGGTCAACTCCCCATGCCGCAACCTTTTCAAAATCGCTTTCAACAATGAAGGTCTTGTAATGCTCGTCCGTGTACTCCGAGCACTGCGAAAGCCATCCGCCAAAATTAACGCCCTTTTCGTAGCCAATAAATTTTTTCATAAATGCCTCGCGCTCAGTTTACATTATGGCGGAATTTTAGTCTAGCCGCATTTTGCGGGGGCGGCCGCCCCCTCGCTCCAACCGCCTTCGGCGTTTTCCGCTGCCCCCACTCCTAGGGGCGCCGCCCCTAAAACCCCGCATTGTCAGCGCTCGCAAGAGCGCAATTTAATAAATTACCTATAACAAAACAGAACGAAGTGATGTAACGCCCCGCCGTTGAACCCCGTCCGCGTTTGCGCTATACTTCCCCACGGAGATTATATATGGAAGAAACAAGCGAAAAAAGCATTGCCGTTTTGATTGACGCGGACAACACGCCCGGAAAAAAACTAAAGTTGATTTTGCAGGAAATCGCCGTTCACGGCCACATCATAACCAAGCGCGCTTACGGAGACTTTTCTTCGGAGCACTTAAAGAATTGGAAGCGCGACCTAAACGACAACGCGATTATTCCAATCCAGCAGTTCGCCTACACGCAGGGAAAGAATTCCAGCGACTCGGCGATGATAATAGACGCGATGGACTTGCTCTACACCGACAAGTACGACTCGATCGCGCTTGTCACAAGCGACTCAGACTTTACAAAGTTGGCCACAAGATTGCGCGAAAGCCAGATTTACGTTTTTGGCGTGGGCCAAAAAAAGACGCCGCCGTCATTCGTCAACGCTTGCGACGACTTTATCTACATTGAAAACTTGACCGACGACGAGGAGGAGGAAGCTGAAGAAAAGGCCGACGACTCAAAGACCAAGCACAAGGTGACAAAAGTCCGCAGCGCCTTCTTTAGAAAATCGCCCGGCGACAAAATGACCGACCGCCAGTTTAGGAAAATCTTCAAGCTCTTGACCAACGCCTACGAAAAGTACGCCGCCGAAGACGGCTGGGCCGACGTCAGCGCCGCGGGAAACTTCTTCAAGCGCCAAGACCCAGGCTTTGACACCCTGGACTACGGCTTTAGAAAACTTTCCGACATCATCCTTTACCTAAAGGACGACTTTGAGCTTCAAAAGCTTCCGTCGGAACGCAACAGCCGCTACGCGCGAATGCAATACCGGCCAAAGTAAGCAAGACAAAAAAATCCGCGGCAGCTGCCGCGGATTTTTTTTACTTCTGTCCGTAATAGGCGTTGGGCCCGTGCTTTCGCTCGTAGTGCTTTTTTATGATGTAGTCCGGGAGCGGCTGGGCGCCGGGATTTATCGCCAGCGTGTTCAGAGCCATCTTGCAAACTTCTTCCAAGACGGCGGCGTTGTAGACAGCCTTTTGCGCGTCGCTTCCCCAGGCAAAGGGTCCGTGGCCGCCGACCAAAACCATCGTAACTTCCGACGGATTCAGCTTTAGGCCTTCAAAGTGCTGGACAATCGCGTTGCCTGTTTCCTTTTCGTAGTCGCGCTCGACCATTTCTTTGGAAAGGTAGGGCGTGCAGGGAACGGCGGTCTGGATGTGGTCGGCGTGGGTCGTTCCAAAAAGCGGAACGGCTTTTAGCGCCTGCGCCCAAGAGACCGCCGCCGTCGAATGCGTGTGGATGATTCCGCCGATTTTGGCGCCGCCTTCCACCGCGAATTTTTTGTACAAAACAATGTGCGTCGGCGTGTCGCTCGACGGATTAAGGCTTCCCTCGACGCGATTTCCTTCAAGGTCAAGGACGACCATCGAGTCAGGCGCAAGCTTTTCGTAGGGAACGCCTGACGGCTTGATGGCGAAGACGCCCTTGTCCTTGTCAAAGGCGCTCACGTTTCCCCAAGTGTAAAGCGCCAAACGCTGCGCCGGTATTTGCATGTTGGCCTCGTAGGCCTCTTCTTTTAATGACTGATACGCTGACATAAAAAAAATCTCCTTAAAAATTGTCCACAGCGGCTTTTTCCACCGCAAGGCCTTTTTTGTAGTTGGCGAAGAACTTGTTAAAGCCTTCAACGTCCGCCGCGTCGGGAGCGGTCTTTGTGACTTCCGCGCTGGCAAAGACAACCTTGTTAAGCCAATCGCCAAGGCTCATTCCCTTTTTGTCGGAAGCGTAGGCGGCCAAAAGCGCCATGCCCCAAGGCCCGCCCTCGCCCGCCGTTTTCATCGAGCTTACCGCGGTGTGCATCGCGGCCGCCATGATTTTGGCGCCCACGCCGGCAGTCTTAAAGAAGCCTCCGTGCCCCGTAAGCGAGTCCAGCGCGACTTTTTCTTTTTCAAACAAAATGTCCATGCCGGCGCGCAAGGCTCCCAGCGCGGTGAACAATTGGGCGCGCATGAAATTTTCCAAAGTGAAGTTTGCGTTTTGCGTCCTGACAAAAAGCGGGCGGCCGCTTGCAAAGCCGGTGATTGACTCGCCCGAAATGTAATTGTAAGGAACCAAGCCGCCGCAATCTTTGTCGCCGTTTAAAGCCAATCCCAGCAAAGTGTCGTAAAGCTGGCCCTTTGAAAAATTGGCGCCCAAGGCCGTGGCCGCGCTTCCGAACAATTTTATCCACTTGTCGTATTCGCCGGTGCAGTTGTTGGCGTGGGCCATTGCGGCGGCGCTTCCGTCCGGGGTCTGGACAATGTCTATTTGGTTTTTGTAGGCCGCGCTCAAGGGCTTTTCCAAAACGACCATAGCGAAGACTGATGTTCCCGCGCTGACGTTTCCGGTTCTGGCCGCCACGCTGTTTGTCGCGACCATTCCGGTTCCGGCGTCGCCTTCAGGAGGAGCGAGGAGGCATCCGGCCTCAAAGGTTCCCGTAGGATCCAAGAACTTGGCGCCCGCGTCTGTCAACGTTCCAGCGTTGTCGCCTGCAAGCAAAACGCGCGGCAAAATCGATTCCAACTTCCACGGAAAATTTTTACCGGCCACAAGATTGTCAAAGGCGGCCAGCATTTTTTTGTCGTAATTTTTTATGGCGGAGTCAATCGGGAACATTCCCGAAGCGTCGCCGATTCCCAAAACTTTTTGGCCGCTAAGCTTAAAGTGAACCCAGCCGGCCAGCGTGTTTATGCTTGCGATTTGGGGAACGTGTTTTTCTCCATTTAAAATCGCTTGGTACAAGTGCGAGGCGCTCCAACGTTCCGGCACCGGAAAGTTGAACAAGTCGGTAAGCTTTTCGCTGGCCTCGCCTGTAATCGTGTTGCGCCAAGTTCGGAATGGAACGAGCAAGTTGTCGTCCTTGTCAAAGGCAAGGTATCCGTGCATCATCGCGCTGATTCCAAGAGCGCGGGCTTTTTTAAGTTCCAGCCCAAACTTGCTTTTAACGTCGGCCTTTAGTTCGGCAAAGGCGGTCTGCAAGCCTTTCTGAACCAAGTCCAGCGAGTAAGTCCAAACTCCGTCGACCAAAGAATTTTCCCAGTCAAAGGCGCCTTGCGCCGCCGGGTTAAAAGAGCCGTCAATCAAGACCGCCTTGATTCTGGTCGAGCCAAATTCAATTCCAATGCATGATGAGTCAAGTTCCGCCTGCGTCATTTTTAGTCCTCCTTACAATCGGCTGTAGTTGCCGCTATTCCTCCATAATGTTTTCCTTAAAGTATATGTCCAAGGGCATGCTGATGATTTTTTGCGCGTCGCTTTGAAGGACGATTTTTTTGTAAATCTCCTTCATCACCGCCTGGCCCTGGCCTTTTGGGTCTTGCGAAATAAGCGCGTCGATCTTTCCGTTCCGTATCGCCGCCTTGTTGGACGGAACCAAGTCAAAGCCGGTGACGGCGATCTTGTCCTTAAGTCCCAGCGCCGAAATCCGTTCCCCAACAAAATGCCCTTCGCTGTTTACGATGCAAATGCCGCGCAAGTCGGAACATTCCTTTACAAGCGAATCGACGGCTTCGTAAATCTGCTTTTTTTCCGCGCCCCGCGCCACCTTTTGAAGCGCCCTTCCATTGTTCGTTTCCTCAAAATATTTTTCAAAGCCGCGCGCCCGCTCGTTCAAGTTAAAGGACTCCGAAAAAGGCTTTATCGCGGCAAAGGTTCCTTCCCCCTTGGAAAAAAGGCGCGTGATTTTGGCCGCCAAAAAGCCGGCGCTCAAAGGATTTTGCGTCGCGGCGCACAAGGGCTCGGAGCCGGGCACCGTCGAGTCCACAAAGCAATAAGGAGACGATAGCCGCGACTCGCTCAGCAAGACCAAAATTTCTTCCTGCATGACAGGCGCGATGATAAAGGCCGCGCAGTCCGACTTGGCCATTTTCTTGAACTGCTCGTGCAAGGAATTTCTGTCAGGCCTTTTAAACTCGTAAGGGCGGACGCTAAAGCCAAAGGATGCGTAGTCGTTTTTGCAGGCTTCCTGGATTCCGTCGTAAATTTCCTGCCAATAGCCGCTCTCTTCGTTCACGCTCGGCATCAAAACGCCGATTTTAAAGTCGCCCTTTTTTTTAAGGAAGCGCGCGATGGGGTCCGGCTTGTAGCCGTTTTCGTCTATGATTTTGAGGATTTTTTGGCGGGTCTCGTCGCTGACGCGGCCGCGGTTGTGCATCACGCGGTCAACGGTTCCGGTGGAAACTCCCGCAATTTTAGCAATTTCACTGACAGTCATTCAAAAAATCCCTTTTTTGCGTGTTCGTTCACGCAACTTTTAACAGAATAACCGATATTTTGCGGAATGTCAAGGATTATTTTTAAAAGAAAAAAATGAGGCTGTCTTTACGACAGCCCCGCGCAATGCTTTCTTAAAAGCGCCTAAAAGGCCAGCTCAAAGCTGTCAACCTTTACGGCGGAACTTACGTTCTGGATGTAGAACTCGTATTTTCCTTTGATGCCGCTGTCGGCAAAGACATTCTTGTTCTTTGTGATGACGTCCTTTATGTGGGCAAATTTATTTTTGGCGACCGCGTCAAGCCTATTCGCGCCAATCGCGTAATAGGAAACGTTCTCGCCCCAGGTGGAAACCGTGCCTTTAAGCTTTGTTTCAAGCTTGTCTCTGTCACCCGCGCCGTCCAAGGCCTTGACCACCATCACGTATTCGCCCTTCGCGTTGTTAGGCCTTTTTATATTGTCTTTCCATGTGGACTCTACGTGATACTTGCCTTTAAGAATAATCCACCTGTTGACTCCAAAAATATTCCATGATTTTTCAAAGCGGAATACCGCGGCTATATCGGCGCCAACAGTTGTCTTCAAAGTCTGTGTTTCAGTTTCGGATTCGCTAGGCATATGGATGACGGAATATGTGTCAAATACCGCCTCCTTCTTTTGAATGTCCGCAACCTCTTCAGGATGGTCCTTTATCCAACAGCTGGGAGAAGGATCAAAAGACCTTCCTGCAAACTTCCATTGCGCCGCGCTGTCATTAACGGTCATTGTTGTCGTGATATCCGGTATGCTGCGTGAACTAGTGTCTGTAAAAGTCGCGCTTGCAGTTGGGGACAGCGACGCTCCGCTTCCGGCAAAGCCAAGATTTCCGCCAATAGAAATGTTAAAGCCCTTGGTGTAAGTCGTGCTTCCACTCTGGTTTTGCGGCTCGCATTCAGACGCGTCTATATGCTGCTTGCCCTGCGCGTCCTGCATCGTATTTTTAACCAAGCAGCTGTCAAAATATGGGCCAAGCCTGTTAAGGGTACTCCATTGGTCCGCAAAGCCCAACTGCTCGTTATGGCAAATGGCGGAAGTTTTTACAAGATAAATATCCTTTTGAGCGTCGATATCGCAAACAGACCAAACCTTTGTTTCGATGCGAATGTTTTCTCTTTTTCCATTGAAGCCGCTAAGACTTAAAACCGCAGCCGCTTCGCCGTCCCTATTCGCCGATTGCCAATTCATTTCCACCATAAAATTATGGGTAAAGGTTTCCTGCGCGTTTTTCAACATGTCAAGGGCGCTTGGCGTAACCGCTTGGTTTGCCTGGACAAGCAAAGCGGAAAGCTCGCTTTTGGAAATGTTTGAAGAAACGGCGTCTTTTTGCAAAATCCAGTCGGAAAAGGCCTTGACCGAAGCCTGAATGGCTTCCTCCGTATTGCTTTCCACGGGAGTTGCCGCCGCTTGGGACACTCTCTTGTCAGCGTCAATTTCAAATTGTTCAGAATCACTGTTTTCCGTAAGGAGCAGCTTGGCTAAATTTTGGTCAGTCGGGTGCACGTAGTAAACGTGGTTCTTTCTTACGCCAAGCGCTTCGTAAATTTTGCTGTCGAAAACCGTGGGCGGATCTGATTTTTTGTAAACGTCCAAAACGTCGTTCGTCACTTGCGCCAAAAAATCCTTGGGCGACCAAGTGTCGTCGCCGTCCTGCTCAATGGACGCGACAAGCTGCGTGTCGCCGGAAGCTTCGGCTTTTTCGCGAAGGTTTTCCAACTTTACGCCAAAGGCTAAAATTTGTTTTGGCGAGCAGCTCATAATCACAAGCGTTTTTCCGTGAATGATGACATTCACCGCCTGCCTAAACTGCGCGTCCGTCATAGTCTGAATGTTGTCGCCCTCTATCAACAAAACATTCGGCGCCTCTTCAGTTACGGCGGGAGCGGCGTAATTTAACGCGGCGGAAAGCCTTGCTGAATAGCTCTTGCTTTTTAGCAAGGCCAAATAATTTAAGTAAGCCAATTGGGCGGAATCGTCGCTGCCGTTGCTGCATGAAAGAGCGCACAAAGCCAGCATAATAGAAAGAAAAATAAAAAGAGTTTTTTTCATAACATCTCCTATGTTCTTTCTATTATACCCCCCCCCATAAAAATCTGTCAATACGCGCTATTTCTTTTTATTGGCCGCGGCTTCAACAAGCTCAAAGTAAATGGGCTTTGGCTTGAAGTCTTTGTCAAACAAGAGCGCGTTTCCGTAGCCAGGCTTCCAGGCGGGAATCCAACTGTTTTTGTCGGACACGCCCCAAACGATAAAGCTTTCCACGTTGGGCTCTTCCACGGCTAGCTTCATCAGGGAAGTCCAAATTTGCTTTTGCTTTGGCTCAAGTTCCTCCAAGCGGCTAAGCGGAATGCGGACGTCAACTTCGCTAAAGCAAATCTTTATTCCAAGCTCGGCGTAGCGGCGGATGTTGGCGCGAATCGCGTCCTCGTCGTAAGGAAGGTCGGCGGCCAAGTGCAGCTGCATTCCCACTCCGTAAATCGGAACTCCGCGCTCGACAAAATCCTTCACAAGCTCATACATCGCGTCGGCCTTTGCGTAGCCGGCGGCCTCGTTGTTGTATTCGTTTAGGAACAAGTGGGCGGCGGGGTCAACCTCGTGGGCCTTGCGAATCGCGCGCTCAAGGTAGCCTGGGCCGAGGGTTCTAAGCCACACCGTGTCGCGAAGGCTTCCGTCTTCGTTGAACATTTCGTTGACCACGTCGTAGTCGCGGATGCGGCCCTTGAATTTTTGCATTACGGTCGTGATGTGCTCGTCCATCATTTTTTCGGCTTCTTCTTTTGTTTTGAGGGAATTGATGAAGGGCGGGTTCATTTCGTGCCAAAAAAGCGTGTGCCACTTGGCGACGATTTTGTTTTTCTCCGCGAACTTGACAAGGCTTTCGGGGTCGCTCCAATTCCAGAATGTTTTGTTTGGACGCAGTTGCGAGCTTTTCATGCAGTTTTCGGCCACAAGAATTTTGGCCTCCGAAGCCAAAAGCTTTTGCGTGTCTTCCGAAAGCAAGTCGGTGACTGACGCGGCAAAGCCAAAGTCAACTCCGCGTTTTTCGGCCGCGCAAGCGATTGTCTTTTTTCCGCAAGACGAGGCGCAGAAGCACAGCGCGCAAAGGGCCGCGATTTTTACGGCGGCAAAAAATCTTTTCATTTCATTCCTCCATTTTTGGCGGAACAAAAAGGCGCCCGCCGATTCTTTTCATTATACCACACCGCGCGTGATTTTGCCATAATTTTTTTGCGCTATTTTTAATACCAAGGGCGGGGGTCGCATTCGGCTTCCACGCGATTTTCAATGTCGTCTTCCAAGAGCGGAAAAAAATCTAGGCCGGTGATTTCTTCCGCTTCGTCAACGCTTTTCGCATAGCGCCAAAAGTCGCCTTCGCAAGCCTTGTTGGGAATCACAAAGGCGATCGCGATCACGTCCGCGCAAGTCTCAAAAGCGGCGGCCCCGGCCTGGTCCAAGCCGTCCTCATAAATCGGAACAAGTATGGCCTTGTAAAAAAATTCCGGCACGGCCACTTTGCTTTGGCCGATAAAAGGATATTCGCTTGCGGGCTTGGAAAGAACCGGGCCTGAAACAACATAAGCCGTACCGTAAAGCCTGGCCCACTCGCGGACCTGGTCTTCCAAGTCCTTCCAGATTCCGCGGTTAAAGGCAGCGGCTTGGGGGCACATGTTGCTCATGTAAAATGTTTCGCTCATCGCCTCGCGGCTAAAAACCATGTCGCCCGCCGGAGTCAAATGCCCCCTGTCGTAGCCGGACTTTTTGTAGTCCGCGAGCGTCGCCGAGCCGCCCTCGATTTGCGGGTCGGGCCTAAAGTCGTTTGTCCTCTTGGCGTTTTTTTGCAGCATCCAGTCGCGCAGGCAATACGCCGACCATTCGGCCTGCTCGTAGGATTCCCGGTAGCAAAGGGAGTAGTATTGAAAAGCGCGTATTTGATGGTCGGGGGCGGCGGGCTGGTCGTTATCGCCGGGCGTGTCGGCGGAACTGTGGGCGGCGCCAAGGCCGTCGGAAAGTTCGGCGGCGCTTTGGTCGATGTCGCCGGGCGTGTCGGCGGAACTGTGGTCCGCGCAGTCGAAGGCGGCGGCGTTGCCCGGGCAGCGGGGGATTTCAAGAGCGGGCGGAAGGGAGACTGTATTTTTCTCAAGAGTGGTCGCAAAAAAACGCGAACTATTTAAAACTGAGAATAGAAGCTGAATTAATAAAATGATGAATTCTTTTTTCATTAGGCGTATTGCTTATTATCTTTTTATATTATTGGCAAATCGATTCCATAATACGGCTCATTGTCATGAATTTCTAATATTTTATTCAACGGTTTGTCCGAGCATTTTATAATTTTTTCTCTGTATTCAAAACGTGTTTTAACGTCATCAATTTCTTCGCGACGTTTTTGAGAGAGTAACAAAAACTCTTCTTCTTTGTCAATTCCCAAAAAACGGCGGTTCAGCAAACTTGCGGCAATGCCTGTAGTGCTTGCTCCAGTGAACGGATCTAAAATCCAAGCGTTCTCTTTTGTGGAAGCAAGAATTATTCTGGCAAGCAGAGGAAGCGGCTTTTGCGTTGGGTGCTTTCCGCAAGATTTTTCCCATTTTGCGATTGCAGGCAAGCTCCACAAATCACGCATTTGAGTTCCGCCGTTGATTTCTTTCATCAGTTCATAATTATAATAATGCGTTACTTTTTTGTTTTTTCTTGCCCACAAAATAAATTCCGTTGAGTGAGTGAAAAACTTGCACGAAAGATTTGGCGGCGGATTTGTCTTTGCCCAAGTGATGCAATTAAGGATACGGAAACCTAGTTCGTTAAGCATTTGGGCAACAGAAAAAATATTGTGATAAGTTCCGCTAATCCAAATAGTGCCGTCTTCTTTTAGATTGTCGCGACAGAGCCCTAGCCACTTGCGGTTGAATTCATTGTCTTTTTCAAATCCTTGCGATTTGTCCCAATCACCCTTGTTCACGCTCACCTGCTTTCCGCTTTGAACAGAGATGCCTCCATTAGAAAGGAAATACGGCGGATCGGCAAAAATCATGTCAAATTGAAAATTTATATTGGAAAGCAACTCAAGACAATCGCCTTTTGCAAGAGTGAAATCTTTGTTTGAAGAACGATAAAAAGGGTTTATAGAAATTTTAATTTACCTCTGGAACTGGGAGCCCCAATTTTTGCAATGGTATATACTCAAAATAATACTGACAACGAACACTTTGAATATAGTCCAAAACATCTTTATATTCTGGTTTCGTAAACCATTTATTCAATAAATACACATATTCAACTTCAACATTTAACCGAGCTAACAATTTTTGATACTGTTTTTTCTTAAAGTCGCATGTCTGGAGTTTTTCATCAACAGAGCCACCTGTTTTCTGATATTTACACTCAATAATAAAAACCGTGTTGTTAACCAAAACAAAGATACAATCATCTGGCAATAATCTCTTAGAAATATGATCTTCCCAACATATACCATTGGGCGCAAGAAAATCTTTGTAAAATGCATGCTTCTTATAAATATGAGCGACAAGTTTATTCTCGAAAAAAACATCATGCTTTATCACTGAATAACCTTTTTGCTTAGAAAGAAATGTTTTTAAGTCAACCTTTCCTTCGAATATCAACCCCGTTCGCGTGTTAGCTCCGCCAAACCCATTTTTTTTCATTATTTAAAAACTCTCTCCATCACATCATTTTCCATATCAGCTATGCAGTAGATATGTTCCATAACGTCAAAAGTTTCTTCGAGATTATGGCGAGCGCTTATCCAGCCGTTACCATCTGTAAACCAAACAAAAGTAACCCCATCAATGGTTTCTATTTCTTGTGCAAGCGTTTTATAACTTCTAGAAGTTTCGTTGAGTTTGGAGCCGCCGCCACCATAGAAGTTTGTTTCAATTACATAAATCTGATTCTTTGTTTTTATGACATAATCAAAGCGTTTTTCCATTTTTCCTTGATTTGAAATAGCAGACAAATCAATTCCCCATTTTTCGGAAATTTCGTGGATATACATTTCTTTGAAGTAATTCTTACCTTTTTCAAAGCCTGTTTTTTTGATGAACGACTCAACCAAGTCCTCCATCAAATGGCCGCCGCGATTCTTGCGTCCGTTTGAGTCAAGTCCTGTTTCAACACCCGTAACATAATCAAGAAGATTTCCGACAAGATGATTTTGCAACAAATCAAAAAGACCTGATTTCTCCATAAACATTGCATAATCAGAAATAGAATGTATTTGCGTCGCAAAATCAAACTGAGTTGTTCCAGACTCATCTGAAACACAAATTTCAGAATTGCGAACTGCAAGCAAAATCGGAATGCATTTTAAAGTCTCTGGATATTTTTCAAGAAGTTTCTCAAAATCGTTCTTTATATTTTTAGATCCAATCAAAGAATTAAGTATATTTAGTTCAATTTTTATATTGTCAACATTTCCATAGACTTTTCCAAAGTCAACATAATATGAATAAGTTGCGATACTATCCCTAAAAGTGGCAATCCAGTTTGCGAAATCTCTTTTCATAAAAATTATTATCCCTAAAATTTAAAACACGCCAGCGATATTGCTAATTAACAATTCTTTAATAGCTCCGCGCTTTTTTGCATTTGAATTTATCATTCTTGAGGCTGACACTCGCTCAATTGCAAATTTCGAATAAAGGTCATCAAAAAAATTATCGTTTTTGTCTGTGTTTTTAGGATCTGAATTACTAGCAAGAACCATAGCCCCTTCATTCGCTATTTCCTCAATAAAGTTGCCAAGTTCAATTTGTTCTCTATCCGCAAATTGGTTTTCACTATAAGAAGTAAAAGCGGAAGTTTGCGTTATCGGGCGATAGGGCGGATCGATGTATACAAAAGTTTTGCTGTCAATGAATTTTTTTGTCTTTGAATAATCGCCGACCGTCATTTGGACATTTTGTAATAATTCTGAGCAAGCGCGCAAATTTTCTTCGTCACACAAAAGCGGACTTTTCGCATTATTAAAAGGAACATTGAACAAGCCTTTTGAATTAACACGATACAAGCCGTTAAAGCAAGTTTTGTTCAAAAATATGAAGAGCGCGGCCTTTTCAAGATTTTCCGCTTCGTCGCCATTGATTTTCAGTTCGTTGTAACGCTCGCGTTTTTCGTAAAAGTAAGCCTTGTTTTCATCCAACGATTGGCTTTTATATTTGTTTTGAATTTCTGACAACTGAAAAATCAAATCATCGCAATTGTCACGAATCTGTTCATAAGTATTTATAAGTTCTTTGTTTATGTCGTTTATCAAGACATTTTTTGGCCGAAACTTGCTTAGAACATCAAAAAGCACCGCGCCGCCGCCAACAAAAGGCTCGCAATATTTTTCGATTTTTTGAGGATATTTTTGTCTGATTTCATCAAGCAATTGGCTTTTTCCGCCAACCCATTTTACAAAAGGCCTTGCCAAAGTCATATTTTAACAATACTATATTTTTGATAAAAAATCTATAGTTCAACACGCAAAGGCTACTGGCGTTTTTTATATTATAGAAGAAGCGACTTGGACTTGAAAACTAATGTTGTCATAAAAGGCCCTAGAGCCCGCGCGGCATATGAGACAATTTTAAATTCATCAAAGCGAGTCCCTTCAAAAGCAAGCGTCAGGCAAGGACGCCTCGCCGCTTTTTCAAAAAAGTTAAAGGCTTACAATAAATAAATTCCTTTTGCTCTCTTGCTTCCGTCAACAGAAAATTTGACAGCGCGGAAAATGTGATGTACAATACAAAGCATGAAAAAGATAAAACTCCTTTGCATTGTTCTTTTTGCAATAACCATTTCAGCGCATGCAAATGACTTTTCAGAATTCTATTCCGGAAAAAAAGAAAAGAAATTTGTATGTTCTTTAGAAGGCGTATCCGTACGCGCAGAACCTTCTCTGAATTCAGAAAAAATAGGAGGGCTTCCAAATTACACTCCAGTTATTGTTTTGGGACAGAAAAATGAACTGGTGGAAATCAATAAAGTCAACAATTATTGGGAGCTGATTGATTTTAAAGGAAAGCCTGCGTGGATTTTTGGCGCTTTTTTAGTGGACAGCCTGGCAGAAGCAAAAGAAGCGCTTTCATTTAACGGACGCTGGGAAAAAGACAAAATAGAGCGCGACACTGGAAAAGATTCCGCAAATTACGAGTTTAGGAATTTAAATAATATCGTCGGCCTTGAATTTTGCGGTTTTTCTTACGACCATTCCAAAAAACAAAAAACAGCGTATTACGAATACTATTGGAGAGATATAAGCGGCATTGAAGACCTTGAATGTGTGTCCTACCCGACTGGCGACCGCGGCTTTCATTCAGAGTCAATCATTTTGTATAAAAAAGACGGAAAACTGTTGGAAAGCATTAAAATAAAAGACTGGGGCCCAATTGACGGAGATTTTGACAACGGAACAGAATTAACTTACCATTTGGATTTTACTTTCTCATATAAGAAGTCAGAAAAATCGCGATAGCGCTTTATGGCATGCGGAACGTGTTCGCCACCCGACAGCGCCGCTAGTTCACACAAAAAAGCCCCGCCAAAAACGACGGGGCCAAATCATAAAAAGTCAAATCCTACAAATCTTAGGCTTGCGTTCCTTCTTCATTGCCGGCATCCTTCTCCTCCCATTTGCGGTAAAAATTGGCCAACACGGCGCCGGACAAGTTGTGCCAAACGCTAAAAATCGCGCCGGGAACTGTGGCCATCGCAAGCGACGGAAAGGCGGTTGAGGCAAGGCTTGTGGCAAGGCCTGAGTTCTGCATTCCGATTTCGATTGAAAGCGCCTTTGTCTTGGACACGTTCAAGCGCAAAAGCTTTCCAAGGCCAAAGCCGCAAGCGTAGCCCAAAAGGTTGTGCAAGATAACGACGGCAAAGACAATCGCGCCTGTCGTGAGAATTTTCTGCGAGTTGCGCGAGACGACCGCTCCGACAATCAAGGCGATCGCGATTACAGAAATCGCCGGCAAAATCGCTCCGATTTTTTGCGTGAACTTTCCGAAGAACTTGTTGATGACAAAGCCCAAGCCAATCGGAACGATGACTACCTTTACGATAGAAAGGAACATTGAAACAACGTCAACATGGACGCTCTCTTTTAAAAGCAAGTAAGTGATGGCGGGCGTGAGGAGCGGCGCGAGCAAAGTGTTGACGCTTGTCATTCCCACAGAAAGAGCCACGTCACCCTTGGAAAGATAAGTGATTACGTTGCTGGCGGTTCCGCCGGGACAAGTTCCGACAAGAATGACTCCGGCCAAAAGCCCTACCTCAAGGCCAAAGATTTTTCCCAAGGCAAAGGCCAAAAGCGGCATGATGGTAAACTGGGCAAGGCAGCCGATGATGATGTCCTTTGGGCGGGTAAAGACAAGCGCGAAGTCTTCGATTTTGAGCGTGAGTCCCATTCCGAACATGACCAGCATCAAAAGCGGATTGATCCAAGCCGGCTGGATCCAAAGACAACTCTGCGGAACAAAAAGCGCCAGAGCGGCCACGGCCAAGATAATCAAGGCCATGAACTTTCCAAAGAAGTTTCCGATTTTTTCTAAAACAGACATGATGTACCTCTAGAAAGGATTTTACCGCAAAGAGGAAATCTTGACAATAAGCGCTTTTTTTAGTGATATATAAGAATGAGTTTTTTAATCCGGCACCAGCATGACTTGATGATCGCGCTGCAGGCGATTTGCCTTTTGACAGCCTTTTTGACTTTGCGAACAAACAACCTTTCAAGAAGGAGAAAGGCCGCGATAATTTTTTTGGAACTGAGCGCGGCGGGCATTTTGTCGTCGCAGTTAGCCTTTACCGCATACAGCTTTATGATGAACGAAACGGCGGTTCGCGTCACGCGGCTGGCAAAATTTGGCAACTACTTTTTTCCGGCCTTTTTGATTTTGAACTTGAACTTCTATTTAAAAGACTTGTTCCAAAAAGAAGGCGAGCTAAAAAAAATGCCTTGGGAATTTTATGTTGCGGGAATCGTCTTGCTAATCGAAATCGCGCTGGTCATCATTTCTCAGTTCACCGGCCTTTACTACACGATAGACGAGCGGAACAATTACATCCGAAGCCCCGCCCGTCCGCTGGCTTACATTTTTCCATGCGCCGCGCTCGCGCTGCAATTCATCTGCATTCTGCGGAACTTTAAAAGAATCCCGCGCGAAATGGCAGTTCCGCTTTTGTTCTTCATCGCGATTCCAATCGCCGCAAGCGCGATTCAGTTTAAAATGAAGGGCTTTTACATAACAGGAATTTCTTCCGCCGGAATGGCGTTTGTTTTGTACATTTTTGACTTGAAGGAAATGAACAAAAAAGTTGAGCGCGCGCACCGACTGGAAATCGAAATGCTCGCCCGCTACCAAAAGGAATTGGAGCAAACTGTTGACGAGCGCACAAAGGAGCTGCGCACGGCAAACCAAAAAGTCGAGCGCCTGTTGCTGAACATTTTGCCGGCCGACATCGCGCGCGAATTGACCGAGCGGCCCGGCCAAACGATTTCGCGCAACTACCCCAACGCCACCGTTTTGTTCACCGACATCGTGGGCTTTACAAAAATGAGTTCCGACATGACCGCCGACCAAACCGTAAAGATGTTGAACCAACTGACCAGCCTTTTTGACGAGCGGGCCGAGCGCGAGGGCGTTGAAAAAATAAAAACTATTGGCGACTCCTACATGGCCGCGGCCGGTCTGGACGAAAGCGCTCAAAACGACGGCGTGGAAAAAATGATCCGCTTTGCCCAAGGCCTTTTGCGCGACGTTGAAGAGTTCAACAAGACGGCGGAAAAGCCCGTTCAAATCCGCGTTGGAATCAACAGCGGCGAGCTTGTGGCCGGCGTCATCGGAAAAACAAAATTCATTTACGACATTTGGGGCGACACAGTGAACGTGGCCAGCCGCATGGAAAGCTCAGGCCAGCCGATGAAGATTCACGTCTCCGAAGCCGCGCAAAAGCAAGCCAGCGACAAGTTTGCCTGGCAAGGCCCCGTCCAAGTTGAAGTCAAGGGCAAGGGCTTGATGAACGGGTACTTTGTGGACGAGTAGCGCGACGATGGCGAGGCTTGCCGAGAAAAGCTCTAGTCGTCAAAAACTTTTTTAAGTTCCTGCAAATGACGGCCAACGACTTTTTGGTCGGCGTCGGAAATTTGAGTTCTGGCTTCGGCCATCGGATCGCGGCCCATGCTTTTTATGAGCGCGGCGGCTTCCGGGTCGGCGGCCATCGCTTCGTCATAGCGCGCGATGACATAGCCGTAAGCGATTGCGCGAAGCTTGTCAATGGCGTTGCTTCCGGAAATTCCGTTTTTGTTCAAAATCTGTTCCACGGACTTGTCCGCTCCAAGAGCCATGGCCAAAGCCTGCGCGTCGCTCGTGTCAACGTCAAATTTCTTAAAGTCCGCTTCCATCTTTTTAAAGTTCTTGCAAAAAGACTGAACGTCCGAATCCGTCACTCCCGTAGTCTTGGCGCTTTGTGAAAACGCCGCAGCCGCCATAAAAAGCGCCAAGCAAGCGAATAAAAGTTTTTTCATTTTTCCTCCTAACCCTTAAATTGTATCACGCTTTTCGCCTTTTTGCAAAATTTTCCGCGCGGAAAATTTTGATTGTCCGCCGCGATTCCGCTAAAAAATTTTAATGTCAAAAATTATTTTTGCAAGAAGCAAAAGCAAGACAAAAATGACGATGGGCTTTACAATCCTTTCGCTTTTTGAAAGGACAAGGCTTGAGCCTAGATAATTTCCAAGCATGTTGCTGAGGGCGGCGGCAATTCCAAGGGGGAACAAAACTTGGCCGTGAAGCAGGTAAACAAAAAGCGCCGCGATGTTGGTTGAAAAATTTATGACTTTGGCGTGCGCGTTGGCTTGGCGGACGCTCATCTTTGCGAGCGCGGTAAAGGCGATTATCAAAAAGGTTCCCGTTCCGGGACCGTAAAGGCCGTCGTACATTCCGATCGCCAAGGCCGACGCCATGACGATAAAAAAAGTTTTTTTGTCGGCGGTCAATTCATCTTCAGTTCCGCCTTTAAAAAGCCGCTTGTTCAAAACGCAAAAGGCGGCGGCTGGAAGGACTGCCAAAAGAAGCGACTGCAAAAGAAGTTCCGAAGCGAGCATGGAAAGGCGCGCTCCAATCGCCGAGCCCAAAAAGCCAAAGGCCACGGAAGGAACCGCGAGCTTTGCGAGGACAAGCTTTTGCCTTATGTATCTGAAGGTTGAAAGGCCTGTTCCAAAAGCGGAGGAAAATTTATTCGTTCCGATCGCAGTGTGAATCGGAAGGCCCGCAAAAAGATACGCGGGAAGCGAAATCAAGCCGCCCCCTCCCGCGATTGAATCCACGAATCCCGCAAGAAAAAGCATCGGGCAAACTATTGCGAAAGCGATTTTCAAAGCGCCACTCCTTCTTGCGCAAATCCGCGCGATGCGCTAGTATAGGACATACCAATTATTTTTTCAAGGCGGGGTAGCGCCACAAGACTGACGCGCCCCTTTTTGAAAGCATAAACTTCAAGGCGGGGCGCAATTCCCCACCGGCTGTATAGCCAGCAAGCGATGGCGACGCCAGAGCATGACGCGGTGAGATTCCGCGGCCGACAGTAAAGTCTGGATGGAAGAAGGAATTATGGAACACGACTCTAACGAGCGCTTTATGCGCGCGGCAATTGAACTTGCCAAAAAAGGCGAAGGCTGGACAAATCCCAATCCCCTGGTCGGCGCCGTCATCGTAAAAGAAAATCAAATCATAGGCCAAGGCTGTCACCACAAATACGGCGACTTGCACGCTGAGCGCGACGCTTTGCGCGACTGCCGCGAGCGGGGGAACGATCCTAGCGGCGCCCAAATTTTTGTCACGCTGGAACCCTGCTGCCACACAGGAAAGCAGCCGCCTTGCGTCGAGGCCATCGTTGAGGCCGGAATAAAAAAAGTCGTTGTCGGAAGCCGGGACCCAAACCCTTTGGTAAGCGGAAAGGGCGCCGCGTTTTTGCGCGAACGGGGCGTTGAGGTTGAGGAAGACTTTTTGCGCTCGGAATGCGACGCGCTCAATTTTATTTTCTTCCATTACATTACAAGCAAAACTCCATACGTCGCGCTAAAGTACGCGATGACCGCAGACGGAAAAATCGCGACTGCAACCGGAAAATCCAAGTGGATTTCTTGCCAAGAGTCGCGCGACTTTGTCCACCAATTGCGCAATAAGTATTCATGCATTATGGCCGGAATCGGAACAGTCCTTGCCGACGACCCGCTTTTGACTTGCCGAATTCCCGGAGGAAGGAACCCTACGCGAATAATTTGCGACAGTTCCTTGCGCCTTCCGCTTGACTCGCAGCTTGTCCAAACCGCGACCGAAGTTCCAACGATCATCGCCTGCGCGGACTCCGCTGGCATTGACAAAGAAAAAGCGCTTGCCCAAAAAGGCGTTCAAGTAATCCACTGCGGAACGCCTTCCTGCGGCAATCGCGTGAACCTTTGCCTTTTAATGAAAAAACTTGGCGAGCTGGGTCTTGACAGCGTGCTGGTGGAAGGCGGCGGCGCGCTTAACTTTTCGCTATTAAAAGCGGGCCTAGTCCAGCGAATTTACTCTTTTGTCGCGCCAAAAATTTTTGGAGGCGCCGCCGCCCCCAGTCCAGTGGCTGGAAGCGGCGTTTTGGAAGTGGCCGACGCTTTTAGCCTTTCGCAAAGCGACGCGCGCAAAATCGGAAGCGATGTCCTAATTGAATACGAAGTCGTTGGCGGCAAAAACTGCGGCGCGACTCAGGGCCAAAAAGCCGCCGGCAGTTTTAGTAATCCAAGTAACTCGGAGCGAATATGTTCACAGGAATAATAGAAGAAATCGGAAGCGTCGCGAGCGTGGAGCCGTCGGGAGACGGAGCGGGCGCAAGAATAAAAATCCGCGCGCAAAAAATTTTGAAAGGAACAAAAACCGGCGACAGCATTGCCGTAAACGGCGTCTGCCTAACCGCGACAAGTTTGGGCGCGGACTTCTTTACCGCGGACGTAATGGCCGAGACCTTGCGCCGCTCAAATCTTGGAAGCCTTGCCGTCGGAAGCCAAGTAAACCTTGAGCGCGCGATGGCGGCGGACGGACGTTTTGGCGGCCACATCGTCAGCGGCCACATCGACGGCGTGGGAACTATCGCGGAAACAGAGCGCGAAGGAAACGCGGTCTGGGTTTACGTCAGCGCGCCCAAAGAGATTTTGGATTTGATTGTTCAAAAAGGCTCGATCGCGATTGACGGCATCAGCCTTACCGTAGCGAAACTTGAGTCGTCACGCTTTGCCGTTTCTATCATTCCGCACACGGGAGAAGAGACGACGCTGCTTTCGAGAAAGGTTGGCGACAAAGTGAATTTGGAAAACGACATCGTCGGAAAGTATGTCCAGCGGCTTTTTGGTCTTGCAAGCAATACTAGCGGCGGCAGTCTTGGGCTTGCAAACAATCCCAGTATTGGCGGCCGTTCCCCCGCAAGCAATGGTTCCGCCATAACAGAAGAATTTTTAAGAGAGCGAGGTTTTTAGCATGGAAATAAAATACAACACAATCGAAGAGGCGCTTGAGGATTTGCGGCAGGGAAAAATAATTCTTGTAAGCGACGACGAAAACCGCGAGAATGAAGGCGACATGATTTGCGCCGCGCAGTTCGCGACGCAAGCAAACATCAACTTTATCGCGACGCACGCCAAGGGCTTGATTTGTACCCCGATCAGTGAGGGCATGGCAAACAGGCTTGGCCTTTACCCGATGGTGGCGGAGAACACCGACAACCACGAGACGGCCTTTACAGTTTCGATCGACCACGTTTCCACCACAACGGGAATCTCCGCCGCCGAGCGCGCGCGAACGATTCAGGCTTGCGTCGATCCAGATTCAACGCCAAAAGATTTTAGAAGGCCCGGCCACACGTTCCCCCTGATCGCAAAAAAAGGCGGAGTGCTTGTCCGCGCGGGGCACACGGAAGCCACCGTTGACCTTTGCCGCTTGGCCGGCTTAAAGGAATGCGGCGTTTGCTGCGAGATTATGGACGACGACGGAACGATGGCCCGCGGCGAGCGCGTTTACCAAATCGCGCAAAAGTTCGGGCTAAAATACATAACGATAAAAGCGCTGGCCGACTACTGCCGCGTCCACGACAAGCACGTCGTGCAGGAAGCAAAGGCAAAGCTCCCTAGCGAATACGGCGACTTTGACATTTACGGCTACACCGACGACCTTACCGGAGAGCACCACATCGCGCTTGTAAAAGGCGACATCGGCGACGGCGAAAAAGTTTTGTGCCGCGTTCACTCCGAATGTTTGACAGGAGACGTGTTCGGAAGCCAGCGCTGCGACTGCGGCCCTCAGCTCCAGCAAGCGATGAAGACGATAGAAAAAGAAGGGCGCGGCGTTTTGCTTTACATGAGGCAGGAAGGGCGCGGCATCGGTCTCATCAACAAGCTGAAGACTTACATGCTGCAAGAAAACGGCTACGACACTGTCGAAGCCAATTTAAAGTTGGGCTTTGCCCCCGACTTGCGCGAGTATTGGATTGGAGCGCAAATCTTAAAGGACTTGGGAATAAAATCCCTGCGCCTTTTGACAAACAATCCGCAAAAGATTTACGGGCTTGACGGCTTTGGAATAAAAGTCGCCGAGCGCGTGTCGATAGAAATTCCGCCGTCAAAGTTTGACAAATTTTACCTTCGCACCAAGAAGGAAAAAATGGGCCACATCTTTGACCATATCAATGTTGAATAACAGCGCCACTGCAAGCGTTCGCAGACCGCAACTGCTTGCTGGGCGCATAAGCGGCAACATCCGCGCTCGCAACTAAACTCGCGCGGACAGCCGTATAGGAGGAAAGAAATGAAATTGATTGAAGGAAAGGTTGTCGCGAAAAGCGGCATGAAGGTTGGAATCGTGGCGTCGCGCTTCAACGCGTTCATCGTGCAAAAGCTTTTGGACGGAGCGGTTGACGGCCTTGTCCGCCACGGTGTCGCCGAAGAGAACATCAGCGCCGCTTGGGTTCCGGGCGCCTTTGA
>ONET01000011.1 GCA_900316905.1 uncultured Treponema sp. | reverse complement strand
ACGTCTGCGTGCCGACGGGCAACTTCGGCAACATTTTCGCGGCGTATATCGCGCGCGAAATGGGCGCTCCGATAACAGGCTTTGTGGCGGCGACTAATTCCAACCGCACGATTCCCGACTGGATCGCCACAAGCGAATACAAGGCCCGCCCCAGCGTGGAGACTTACGCCAACGCGATGGATGTGGGCGCCCCCTCCAACTACGAGCGCATCGCCTACATGTATTCTTTGGAGGAAGTCCGCCGCCTCTTTGCCGCCTACTGGCTTGACAACGACGGAATCATAAAATCGATAAAGGCTTGCAAGGATTCGACCGGCTACACGATTGACCCGCACGGAGCGGTGGCCTACAAGGCTTGGGAAGACATCAAGAACGGCGCCTTGGACAATCTTGAAGGCATAGACATAACAAAGCCCGGAATCACTCCCAACAGGCCTGATTGGGCCGACAAGGCCAAGGACGCCGTCGGCGTCATACTGGAAACCGCCGATCCGGCCAAGTTCAGCGCGATTGTAAAAGACGCGACAGGAGCGGAGCCGCCGATTCCGGAGCGCCTGCAAAAGCTTATGACTTTGCCCGACCGCGCGATTCCTATGGAAAACGACTACAACAAGTTCAAGGCCTGGCTTGTCGCCAACCTCTAAAACAAAAAAATCGCCGCAAGGCGATTTTTTTTGTTTGTTGTCACATATCTTTATACGTCTGCACGGTGTCTTCCAAGTGCTCGATGGCCACGCCGGCTTGCTTGAACATTTCAAGCGAATCTTCCTCGTCGTGGTAATGCTTTTCGCAGACTACCCTTTTTATTCCGCAATTGATTATAAGCATCGCGCAGGTGCGCGCCGTCGATGGATATGCCGCGCTTGGCCGCCTGGCAAATGGCGTTTTGCTCGGCGTGAACCGTGCGCACGCAGTGGTTTGTGACAGAGCCGTCGGCGTGGACGCTCTTTCTAAAAAGGTGGCCCACGTCGTCGCAGTGAGGAAGACCGGCCGGGCTTCCTACGTAGCCGGTGACCAAAATCTGGTTGTCGCGGGCGATTACGCAGCCGCTCCTTCCCCTGTCGCAAGTGGCTCGCTTGGCGATAGCGCGCGAGACTTCCATAAAGTATTCGTCCCATGTGGGGCGGACGTATTTTTCTTCGCTCATAAAAAAAATATATCGCAAATCATTTATTTTTTCAACACAAAAGCCTTGGACGGCTTTAAAATCCGTTCTTATGTCTAGGGGTTGCGCGCGTTTTTTTATTTTTTTTTCTTTTTTTCCGCCTTTTTTTGAATAGAAATTTAAAAAAAAATATATGATATCTATGTCAAATCTTTGGCAAAAAGTTCATTGAATTAAGTGAGGAAAAAATGAAAAAACAAAGAACGTTCTGCTTCCTTTTTGCGCTTGCGCTTGGATCTGCCTTGTGGGCGCAAACGAATGGCGGCTTGTCGAATGAGGCCAAGCTGAAGGCTCAATTGGAAAACTACGACAAACTGTCGTTGGAATACAAAAAGTTTGAGGAAGAAGCAAGGGCAAAGCACAAGGACAACCTTGGCCGCTATTTGCTTGACATATACGATTATTCCATTGAAAAGCCGGTCCTGCTTCCGCCTTACACGGATTTTGTAAAATGGGGCATTGCCACAAAGTCTCCTGACATCGTGAAGATGGCCATGTCCGCGTATAATGCCGGGGAAAAGGCCGCGACCTTTGTTGGCGACACGGAAATTGGAAAGATTGACAAGGCCGACTTTTACAGGCTTTCGTCGGAAATTCAGCTTTACGTGTTGAAGAATGAAAAAAAGGCGCAGGATGAAGCTGACCGTTGCGCCGGCTTTGACAAAGCCATCGGCTCGGAGGCCTATTATAACTTGGCCGAGCATTACATAAAAGGCAAAGCCGTTGACAACGCGTTTATCTTTTATAAAAAAGCCTTTGAAATTGACAAGGATTTGGAAAAGGCTTCCATCTACAACATCGCGGATTATTCGGATCTGTGCGCGAAAAAAAAGCTTTCTTCCGACCTTGAAAAACTTTGGGACAGATACGTTTCGTCGGAAAAGAAAAGAGCCGACGGCATTCTGGCCTTTTTGATTGTCACCGGCTATGAGAAGGCGAAAAGGCCCGACAAGGCCGCCTTGTCTGCATTGATGAACAACGAGGATCAGATGGTCAGGGACGAGTCCAAAGTCTTGGCGTCGATTGCGGTTTTGCGAAAGCATTACGGCAAGAACAAGGCCGCCTCCGCCTGCATAGACTTTTTGAATAAATTTTACGACAAGAACGCTTCGTTGGGAGAAGAAGACTTGGCCTCTCTTCCCAAGGACACGCAAGACTTCTTGTTTGTCCGCTACATGTATGACATGAAAAATTCCAACGACATCGCGGCCTTGCGAAAAAGCTACGAAGGATTTTTTGGAAGCCAAAAATACTTTTACGCGCGCCTAGCCCAAAAGGCCGAGGCCCAAGGCGACAAAGCGGCTCTTGCGGAATTCCAGAAAAAAATGAATGAAATCAAGGATTACGACTAAAAAAGGAGGCATAAAGATAATTTGAAGCGGCCCAAAAAAATCATTGGGGTCGCCGCCCTGCTCTTGTCGTGCGCGATTTTTGCCGCTTGCGCCGACAAGAAAGCGGCCGAAACTCTGTATATAAAGGCGCTCGAATCTTATGAGCGAAAGGACCTGAATCAAGCGGGCGCCTTTATCAACAAATCTTTGGAATGTGACCAAAAAAACGAACAGGCGAAATTCTTAAAAGCCAAAATCAATTTTTTCCAAGGCCAGCCCGCGGCGGCCGCGGAAATCCTTTTAGACCTTCAACAAAAACATTCAGACCAAAAAGACATTCAACTTTACCTAATAAAAAGCCTGCTGCTTGACGGACAAACAGAGCTTGCTCAAAAAGAAATTCAACGCGCGTTGGAAAAGGACAGGGGCGACTGGCGGCTTTATCATTTGGCGGCCGTCGCGGCGGCAAAAACGGACGACGCTGAGCGCCGTCTGGAAGCGCTGTCCGGCGCGCAAAGGGCTTTGGACGGAGCCGCGCAAATTTACTTTGACCTTTCGCTTCTTTGGCTTTCGTTGGGAATAGAGTCAAAGGCGCAAGAGTTTAAGGAAAAATGCCTGGCGCTGGACAAAAGTTACTTGGAGCTTTATTAAAATTCTAAAAGGAGATAAAGGTGAATTTTATTATAAATTTCCGTGAAACATTTTTCAAAAAGCGTGAAACAATTTTTTGGGGAAAGTTGTTTTTTTGCGCCGCAACTGCGCTCTTTTGCCTAAATTTTTCAAATTTCGCTCAAAGCTGCATTGAAAAAAAAGCGAAAATTGACGTTTTGACGGTGGAAGTCGTAGTTGACAACATTCAAGAAAAGGGAATATCGTCACAAATTTTTGAGATGGCAAAAAACGCCTTTTCAAAAATTCCGCCGGAAGAAAACGGAAAGGAATATGCGATAGCGATTAACTTGAGCGAAAGATCCTTTTATAAAAACGTGGACGTTGAAAGGTCCCTTTACGCGCATTACCAGCTTTTTTCTGAAAGCGGAGAATGTGTCTTGGAAAATGTCTTTTGTTCCGAAAGCAAAAATTCCATCATGTCGGCCACGGCGCAAAAAAGGCAGGTCGAGCGCATCGCCAAGGACTTGAAGAAATTTTTCGCGGGCGCGAAGGAAAGCGATGCGTAGAAAGCTTTTGCTCGCGGCTTGCTCTTTTGTTTTTTTGCAGTCCGCGCCCGCTCTCTTTGCCCAAATTGTATTGAGGTCGGCCGACGACGCGCTTCAAATAGCCTTGTCGAACGACCGGGAGCTTAGGATTCGCCGTCAATACGCGCAGGAGGAAGTCAGGCTTTCCAAAAAGTCTTTGACTCCCTTTTTTCCGGAATTTGACTTTGCGATTTCCGACAGCGCCTTTGCAAGCGCGAGGGACGGCGACTACAAGCGCAAGTCGATTGAGGCCGGCGTGACGCAAAAAGTCTTTAACGGCGGAAAGAGCTTGCTTGAGTATAAAATGCAAAGGGAAAAAAGCTTTTACGACTTGCTGCAAGTTCAAAAGGAGGAGGAGGCGCAAAAGAACAAAGTCCTGCAAGGCTACTACTCCGCCCTTTTGGCAAAAATGGAGTCCGACGTTTTTTGCGCCGCCCTTGACAACGCCAAGGAAGTTCTTTTTATCGCTGAGTTGGAAGAAGAAAGCGGAATGATTTCCAAGACGGAACTTTTGGAAAGTAAAGTCCGCTATGGGCAAATCAAGGCGCAGGCGAAGAGCGCCCGCGACAAGTTTTTGGATTCCTGCCGACTTTTGAACGAGCTCTTGTCTCTTGACGCGAATCAAAGCCTTGTCTTTGGCCAAGACGCTTCGGAGCTTTTGTTTGACGACGCGCTAAAGGAGCGGAATTTGAACGGCCGCATTATGGCGCTTTCGCAAAAGGCTGTTGAAAGCAGCGTGGATTTGAAAAAAGCCCGGGCGCAAACTGAATGGGAAAAAAAGCGGCGGGCCTTGCAAACGAGGGCTTTTTTGCCCAGCGTTTCCGTCAGGGCGGGCTTTTCTTTTGACGGCCGTTCCTACCCGCTTACGCAACCGTCATATTCGTTCAAGGTCACGCTTGGCTTTGACAACAATCCTTGGATTCCTGCAAGCGTGTCGCGCGCGGCCGGAAGCCAGGACGGGCGTTTGAATTCAATTACAGACGGATTTTCGGCCAAGGGAATCGTCAACACAAGTTGGACAAGCCAGATGAGGCTTTTAAAAATCGGCGTTGAAAAAAGCCGCTTGGACGCTGAGAAAGTTCAGCGGGAAATTGAAGGCAAAGTCTTTAGGCTTGTCCAAGGCGTTGAAAGCGCCAGGGAAAACGCGCTCTTGCTTTTGGAAACGGCTAAGTTGAAGGAACAAAAGCTTGGCCTGATGAAAATTCAGCTTGAACAAGGAAGCGTGACAAAGACCGACTACTTGGAAAACTTGAGCGACTGCGCCGCGCAAAAGATAAAGTGCGCCAAGGGCATGGTTGAGGCGGCCCTCTTGATAAAGGAACTGGAAGCCTTGTCCTGCTGCAAAATTTAAGGAGAGAATGACATGCGTAAAACATTATTCGCGCTCTTTTTGCCGGCGCTCTGCCTTTTAGCCGCCTCTTGCGCCAAGAAAGGGCAAGACGCAAGCGAAATCGAGGTTAAGACGGCGCTGGTTCAAAAAAAGAAGGAAAGCGTTTTTTTGGAAACGTTCGGTTCCGTGACATTCAGGAAAAAGAACGAAGTGCTTGCCCTTGTGGAGGGAACTGTTTTTGAACTGAACGTTCAGGAAGGAAGCAAGGTGAACGAAGGCGACGTCTTGCTTAGGCTGAAAAACATTCAGTATGAAATTCAAAGAACCGAATGTGAGAACCAATTGAATTCCGCAAAGGCCCGCCTTAGAGCCGCGCGAAACGACTTGATTTTAGAGGAACGGAACGCGAAAAGCCGCTTGGTCGCGTTGGAAAATTCGCACTCAAACTTGGCGCAAAAAAAAGACGAGCTTTCATTGCTGCGAAAGAACGTTGAAAAAAACAAGGCCCTTTTGGACGCAGGCGGAATTTCCGAAAGCGCTTTTGAGCGGATGTCCATGGAATGCGCTTCCGCCGCGACCGAAGTCGAAGTTTTGGAAAAGGAAATCATGGCGGACGAACTGGGCTTTAGGGACCAGGACTTGATTGGCGCCGGAATTGAGCCAAGCGGCGACGATGAGGAAAAAGTCAGGCAGCTGGTTGAGTTGAACACCCAGAGGGCGAGAATTCAAATTGAGCTTTCGATTGTGGAAGCTCAAAACGCGGAGCAGAGCCTAAAGTCGATAAATTCTCTGATTGAAAATTTAACTGTCCGCGCGCCTTCAAGCGGAATTGTGGGAGCCTTGAAGTGCGAGAACGGAGAGCGCGTCACGCAAAACCAAAACGTTCTTACGCTGATCGACATGGCGGAACCTTACGCGCAAGTGACAGTCCAAGAGCGGGACATGGAAAAAATCGCAATCGGCTCCCCCGCCCTTGTCAAAATCGACTCTCTTGGACAAAAGCAAAAAAGCGCCGTGGCCTTCATAAGTCCATTGGCGGAATTTGAGACTGGAAATTTTTACGTGAAAATTCCTTTGAAGAACGACAAGGACGATTTGCGTTTTGGAATGTTCGCGCAGTGTTCGATTGAAAGCAAAAGGTCGGGCGACTTTTTTGCGCTGCCGCGCGAGGCCGTCCTTTTTAGGAACGGAAACAACGTGGCCTTTTATTGCGTCCAAAACGGCTATGTGTTCCAAAAGGAATGCGCGGTTGAAATGGAAAGGGACGGAAAACTGTTTGTCGCTGGCGGTTTGGAAGACGGCGACAAAATCATCGTGAATCCGTCGCAGGCGGTAAAGGAAGGCGTTCATGTCAAAGAACTTTAAGGCGCTTGCGGCGGCCGCCTTTTCTTTTTTTGCCCTATCCTGCTCGCTCGTTTCGTTTGAAGGCTTTACGGCAAGCGTGTCGCTTGGAGAATGTCAAAACTATTATGACGGCGAGCTAGTGACGTTTTGCTTTTCATGCGGCGTGAATCCGGCGGCCGCCGAGGCTTTGATTTCGTTAAAGGAAGACGGAAGCGTTTGCGAGGCCGAATTTTTTTGGTTTGGAAAGTCATGCGCGTTGAAGGCGCGCGGCGGTTTTAAAAAAGGCCGCAAGTATTCGCTTTTGCTAAATGGAAACGTTTTGACAAATGACGGCCGGAGCTATGGCGCTTGGATTTTTAGGGAATTTATTTTTGGGCGCAAGGAGGAACTTTTCTTGCCCCTTGACGTTGCGCTTCCTGAAAAAAACAACTTGCAAAAAAATGCGCTTGTCTTTTTGTTCAACAAGCCTGTCGACGCGGCCGTGTTTGAGCGGGAATTCAACCTTTCGCCGGGCCTGGAGACAATAAAAAATTATTCAAGCGACAAGACGCGCGTTGAAATTAAGCCTGCAAGCAAATGGAAGGCCAACGCGCGCTATGTTTGGCGGCTCGGAAAAACATGCGCGCTGGACGGAACGAAGATTTTTTCGGATTATACAGGCTCGTTCATCGCGGTTGAAAAAGTCGAGCCGCCAAGGCTTTTGCGCGCGTGTCCTGTCTTGGAAAGCGGCGCTTTTGCCGAGGACATGGACTTGACGGGACTTTTGGAAAGACAGGCGATAGGCTTGGTCTTTGACAGCGACATGGATTATGAAAGCGTAAAGAACGGCGTTTCTTTTTTGCCTTATGTAGACGGATATTGGTCAAAGAAGGATGAGCGCCGCTTTTTCTTTGTTCCGTATCAAAACTACAAGCTGGAGGAAGAATATATGTTGACGGTAAGCGACGCGGTTGAGGACATGGCGGGCTTGCGGCTAAAGGATTCTGTGAACATTAGCTTTAAAAGCCAATGCTCTTTTATAACTGCAAGGGTTTTTCTAAACGGCGAGCTTCTTTTTAAGGACCGCGTAAACAAAATCAAGGCCGCGCAAAACGTTCCGCTTATATTCACGCTGGAATTTTCCCGCTCATTGTCGCAAAAGTCAGTCGAAGGCATAAAGAGCGCCGCAAGCCTTGCCGCCTTTTTTCCGGCGGACTCTTCCGCGCCAAATTTGGAGTCCATAAAATTTTTTGGGCAAAAGCCAAGCTCTTTTGCGCTTGAGTACGGCGGCGTGGATTTTAGCGGCGGCAAAGATGAAAAGATTTACGCCTTTAAGATAAGCGGCGGCGCGAATTTCATCTATGACGATTACGGCGAATATTTAAAGGAGGACGAATGTTTTTATTTTACGATAGAAAAGTAAAGGGAATTTTTCGCGCGGCGCCCAGGCTTTTCGTCTTTGCTCGGGCTTTGATTTTCTTTGCCGCCGCGTTTTTTGGGCAAGCGCTCTTTATTTCTTGCGCCGACATTTTTTTTGAAGATTTCCAAGTGAAGAATTCTTTTTTTGCCGGCAAAAATGTTCTTGTTGAATTTTCTGCGGCGGTGGATCCTTCTAGCGCCAAGGAAAATTTTTTGTTCGCGCAAGACGACGTTCAGGTTGACGGCGAGATGACTTTTTTGGGAAGCTCCATTCTCTTTGTTCCGGCAAAAGAAATATGCGAAAACCACAGCTATAAGGTTCATGTGTTTTCTGGAATCAGGGACTTGAAAGGAAATTCCTTGCAGCGCGATTACGTCAACTTGATTCACACAAAAAGCGACTTGGCGCGGCCGAAAATTCTTTCCGCAAAAATCGAAGGCGAAAATCTTGTGATTCAATTCAGCAAGGCGATTGACCAAAAATCTTTTTTGGATTCTTTTTCCATCGAGCCGCAAAAAGATTTCTTTGCCAGATGGTCGCCGGGGCGGGAAAAAGTTGAGATTGCCTTTAAGTCTCCCCTAGCCCAAAGAACCCTTCATTCAATAAAAATCAAGGCTGGCCTTTTGGACGAGCGCAACAACAAGATGGAAAACGATTTCTTTTGGTCTTGGACAAACGCTCCCGACGCGCCCTTTTTGGAATGCGCGCTTTACGGACATAAAGTTGGCTGCGACGAAAGCGTTCGCATGAACGGCGTTTTTGAAAACGCGGATTTTGACAAGCCTTTTAAAATTGAATTCAACAAGGAGATTGACAGCGAATCGGCGCTTTCTGCCGTCAGCGCTGAAGAAAATTTTTCTTTGGAAAAAACGGCTCAAAGAAGCGGCGGCGGAAAGCTTTGCAAAAGCGTCCTTGTCAAATTTAAAACGCGTCCAAAATGGAACGAGGCCGCGCTTCTTTGCGTTGACGGAAGCCATTTGGAAAAAAACGGCGCTCTTGGCCATCTAAAAGTCGTTCTTGTAAACGGCGCGGAAGAAAGACGGCCGCCGCTCTTGGAATTTATGGCCGCAAAGGCAAACGGAAAGCTTTATGTGATTGGGCGCGATGACTTTGTCGTTGACATAAGCTTTGACACTGCGGAATATCCGGACGGAGAGGAAAAGGACTTTCCGCTGTATTTTGTATATTCAATAAGCGCGGCGGCCAAAACGATTGACAGGCTTTCCGCGATGGAAGCGACAAAGGTCTTGTCTTCCTCTTGCGCGGCCATCCATCTTAAAGCGCTTGAATGCGCGGAAGAAAGCGGCATGGGCTTGTACCCTGATTTTTCCGCTTCTCAAAAAGCGCAAGAAAAAATTCTTTCGCTTAAAGCCTCGTCGAAGAAGCTTGCGCTGGTTAAGGTTGACGCGACCTTTAGGAATTTGCAAAAAGACGGAAGGCCCGCGCGCGGCGTGATTGACTTTAAAGTGAGCCAAAAACTTTGCGACGATTTAAAAAATTATATGGAGGAAGGCGCGGGTTTTGCCTGCAACAAAAACTGATGAAAAAAGCGATTGAATTTTCGGTAAAACATCCAGTGTCGGCGCTGATGTATTTTTCGCTCGCGATTTTTTTGGGAGCGATAAGCGTTTTTTGCATGAACACAAGCCTTTTGCCCAAAACAAGGGACAGGTTTATTTTGGCCTCCACGAATTACGACGGCGTAAGGGCCGAAGAAATAAGAAAGCTTGTGACGATTCCGCTTGAGCAAGCGCTCGCGAGCTTGAAGGACGTGAAAAACATTGAGTCGGTGAGCCGCGACGGAAGCTGCGCGATAAAGATTGAGTTAAAGTGGGGCGCTGACATTGACGCGGCCTTGTTGGAGTGCGCGGCTATATTGGAAGACGCTTCTGAATCGCTTCCCGACGACTGTCCTGCCGCGCGCGCGAAAAAACTTGGCGGCTTTGCGTCCGAGATTAGCGTTTGCTTGCTGCCCAAGGAAAACGACATTTTTGCCGCCACGGAATTTGCGGAAAACGAATTTAAGTCAAAGCTTTTGTCTTTTGAGGAAACCGCTTATGTTGAAGTCATTGGCGGCAAAAAAAAGGAGATAAAGGCAATCGTTGACTCAAGCAAAGCCGCCTTTTACGGTCTTGGCTTGGACGAGATAGCCAGGCGCTTGAATCTTTCCAATTACGACTACCCCGCCGGAACTATCCAGGACGGCGATGACGAGATTCTTTTAAAGACAGACGGAACATATAAAAGCTTTAAGGACATTTTGGAAACTCCGTTAAAGACTAGCGTAGGAAGCTTGAAGCTTGGCGACATCGCGCGCGTGGAAAAACTTGCGCAAAAAACGGAGGAATTTGTTTATTGCAACGGCGAGCGCTGCGCGCAAGTGAAAGTTGTTTGCAAAAAGAACAAGAATCCGCTTTTGTTGAGCGCCAAGGTCAAGCGCCTTCTTGCCCAAGTGAACGACGGCGAAAAGGGCTTTGAGGCGTTTTTGACGCATGACGGAGCCGATGAAATTTGGCTTTCATTGAAAAACCTTGCGTTCAGCGCTCTTGCCGGAGTGGCGGCTTCTTTTTTCTTGATTTTGCTTTTCTTTAGGTCGGTCAAAATTGCGGCCGTGATAGCCTCCGTGATTCCGCTGAGCGTCTTGTTCACTTTTTTTGTCCTCTTGTGCTTTGGAAAAAGCGTGAACGTGATATCGCTTGCGGGAATCACTCTGTGCTTGGGCATGATAATCGACAACAGCATTGTGGCGATGGAAAGCGTGTTGGACGAGGCGAAGGAGCGAAAAGATTTTTCTAAAGCGATTTTGGACGCGGTTGAAAAAATCTCCTTGTCAAACAGCGCGTCTACCCTGACAACGATTATTGTTTTTGCCCCGCTTTTTTTTATCGGCGGAATAATCGGAGAGCTTTTCACGGACTTGGGAATCGCTGTTCTTTCGGGAATGGCCTTTTCATTGCTTTTTTCGTTTTCCGCCCTTCCCGCCTTTTGCGTTTTGTTCCTAAGGGAAGAAGCCATTGGCGCGAAAAAAATTGACTTGTCTTTTTTGCAGAAGCGATACGAAGGAATTGTGGAGCGAGTCAGGGGCAAGGCTTTTTTATGCCCGGCCGCCGCGCTTGCCTTTTTTGCCGCGAGCCTTTTGATTTTGCTTCCGCTTAAAAAAGAAATGCAGCCAAAGGGCCGCGCTGATTCTTTTGTGGCGACCGCGCTTTTGGACGGACAAATGGGGATTGACGCGTTGGAGCGCAAGGCTAAGGCTGTCAGCAAGAGCGTCATGGAGCTAAAAAGCGTTAGTGGAATTTTAACCAGCGGCGGCTTGTCAAAGGACAGGCCTGAATTGCTGGCCAAGCCGGAAGAAAACGCGCGGCGCCTTGTCCTTAAAATCAAGGCTGTTGACGCAAAGAAGGCAAAGGAGGAATGCGCAAGGCTTTTTGCGGCGCTAGGCCTTGACTATGCTTTTGAAGACGCGGAAGACTTGTTTTCGGAGCGGATAGGAATAAAGGACTTGACGCTTTTTGCGGGCCAAAATCCAAGGGAGCTATTTTTAGAAAGCCTTAGATTTTTTGGAAACGGCTTTTTCCCTAACGAAAGGAAAAGCTTGAAAACATTCAAGGCTGACAAAAACCTTTTGGAAAAGGCGGGCATCACTCCCCTTGACCTTTCTGCCGCCCTTAAGTCGTCTTTTGACGGAACAAAGGCTTTTCCCTTTTACGAAAACGGAAAGGAGGAGACGCTTAGGGTTCAGTTTGAGCAAAATGAATTTTCTCCAAAAAAGAATTTGTCCGCCCTCCGCCTTCCGGCAAAAAAAGGCATGGTTTTTCTTTCGTCGTTAGGCGGCTGGGAGGACGAGGACGGAGAGGCTGTCCTTTACAGGTTGAACGGAAACGACGCTAAAATAGTCAAGGACGGCTGTCTTTCCAAAAACGCGCCGCTTTCGCAAGTTCCCAAAAAGAGAATTGTCAAGACAAAAAAGAAAGAAATTATTGAGCTTTTAAAGAACGCCTTTTTTTTGCTTTTGACGGCTTTTCTTTTGCTCTACTGCGTTCTGGGCGCGCAAAGCGAGTCGTTTAAAACTCCCCTTGTTTACTTGATTGCCGTTCCGCCGGCCTTTTTTGGCGCCGCGCTTTTTTTAGCGGTCTTTAGGTCTTCGCTGAACATAAATTCAATCATGGCTTTTGTGACTCTTTTTGGAACGTCGGTCAACTGTTCGATAATCTTGCGCCAATGCGGAACAAAGGGCTTTTCATCAGTCTTGATAACAACGGCGACATCGCTGGCTTCCTTGGCGCCATTCGCTTTCGATCCATTCAATTTGAATCCGCAAAGCTCTCTGGCGCTTGCCATGACAGGCGGCCTTTTGTTTTCGGCGGCGGCCTCATTGATTTTGGTTCCAATCGCAACGGAGGGAAAGAATGGGCGCGAGTAAAAGAAAGTCATTCTTTGTCTTGGCCGCCTTGTGCCTTGCAAGCCTATGTTTGGCCAAAGACATTTCAATAACGTGCGTTCCGGCAAGCGAGGGCGAAAACTACGCGATTGAGTTTGACTGGCGCGGAATGGACGCGCAAAAAATTGAGCGGCTTGTCGCCGTTCCGCTTGAAGAAAAATTGCGGGCGCTTGAAAACGTCGTTTCTGTCTTGACCGTTTGCGAGAATTCAAAATGCAAGACTGACGTTTCGTTTGAAAAAAGCGAAAGAAGCGCCTGCTTTGAGGTTTTCGCCGCGGCCAACGAATTGCATAAGGAGCTGCCCAAAGAAGTTCAAAGGCCAAGAATTTACGCCGCCGCGTCGGAGGCCAAGCGGCTTTTTTGCGCCGCTTTTGACGCCAAAAAATATTCCAGGGAAGAAATAGAGTCAAGGCTAAAAGGCCCGCTTCAAAGCGTTCCAGGGGCCGGCAAGGCCGTTTTTAGCGGAGGCTCATGGCAAGAGATTCAACTGGCCTTTGACAACGCCCTGCTCTGCCAAAGGAACGCGGCGCCCTTTGACTTGGCTGGAATCTTGAAGCAAAGCGCCGCGGCGGCGTTTTTTGGTCAGGACATGGCCTATAGGTCGCGGCTTGAAAGCGTAAGCGAGCTTAACGCTGACAAGAAAATCGCTTCTTTGGCGCGGGCAAGATTGGGGAATAAAAAAATGGATTCAATTGTCAGGGTGAACGGAGATGAATGTGTTTTGGCAAGCTTGCAAAGTTCCTCAGAAAGCCAAAACATGAAAATTGCGGCCAAGGCGCGCAAAATCCTAAAGAAAGAATTTCCCAAAAAGGGCGACTACAAAATAATTTTGGACAGGGGCCGCGAGCAGGAAAAAATGCTTTGGACCTTGGCCGGATCTTTTTTTCAAAGCCTTGCTGTATTGGCGCTGATTGTGACGCTTGTCTACACTTCCGCAAAAAAGGCCGCCGCAGTCTTGCTTTGGACCGGCGTGGACTTGCTTTTTTGCCTTGCGGCGATGGCAGTCCTAAAAATTCCTTTGGATTCTTTTTCCATAAGCGGAATAACGATTTCCTTGGGGCTTTTGTGCGACTCGGCCCTTTACTTGTCGGACGACTGCGCGGCCTCCCTTTCGGCGATGGCGATTTCTTCTTTGACAACAATTTGCGCGATGCTTCCCCTTTGCGCGCTTGAAAAAATAGCGCCAGGAATCAGGGCCCTTGCGCTCGCGTGCGCCCTGTCGATAGGCATTTCGGCGCTTTTGTCGCTTTTCTTTTTCAATCTTTTTTTTGAGCGCGATGGCGAAGAAAAGATCTTTTTCTGGGCGCGGAAAGCTAGAAACTTTCTTAACTTGTATCCTTTTTCATACAGGACACCTAGAAAAGTTCTTAACTTGTCATGTTTTTTATACATTTTGCCGCTTCTTTTCTTTGTCCTTTTGCCAAAAAACTTGTCATCTCTTGACCGTTCGCTTGCAATTTGGGCGCAGGTTGAATATGCGCCTGAAAAAAGCGCCGCCTTTGTGGACCGCGAGCTTGAAAACTTTTGCCGGGAGGCAAAAAAAATTGAGGGCGTGGATTTTGTCCAATGCGAGTCAAGGCGCGGTTCGGCCGAAATTCAAGTCGCGCTGAAAGGAAGGCGCGAACGGGCCTTGGTTCAAGAAAAACTGCTTTCGCTTTCTGGTCTTTTGTCGGGAAGCCTTTACTTGCCCCTTCCGGCAAAAAAGAAGGCCGTCCAAAGGCTGCGCGTGGCGGCGCTCGGAGACGACTTTGACCTTTGCAAAAAACTTTCAAGCCAAGCGGCCTCTCTTGTTTGCGCCGATCCATTTTTTGCAAGGAAAAAAGCCCAGGCCGTTCTTAATTTTAAAGGCGACGAGAGAATCCTTTTGGCCCGCTCCGACATTGGCCGTTTGGCAAAGCTTGGCATGAGCGTCCAGGACCTTTCCAACCTTTTTAGGTGGAACCTTTTTGGGGCGGTCGCAAAAAAAGTTTTTTTGGGCGACAGGCTTGTGGACGTTCGCGTAGGCAGCGAAGGCTTGACTTTTTCAGAACGGACGGAAGCCTTGGATTTGGAAGCCGTCCGCGCTGTGGCGGAAAGCCCAAAAGGCGGCTCCAAGAGCGTTCCGCTGGCTTCCTTGTGTTCCATCGAGAGCCAAAAAGCGCCTTCCAAGATTTATAGAAAAAACGGAAAAAGGGCCGCCTTTTGGACGCTCGAAGTGGAATCGGACAAGTCCGACCGAGTTTTTAAGCAAGTTAAAAAATGCCTCAAAAAAATGCCCCTTCCGCAAGGATATTGGTTTGACTTTCCGCTTGACTACGAGCGGATGGAATGGCATTACGCGCAAGTCCTTGCGGCGTTTTTCTTTTCGCTTTTGGTCATTTATGTTCTTGTGGCGGCCCAATGCGAGCGGCCCTTGGACGCGCTTAAGGCTTTGGCCACAGTTCCCCTGTCGCTTTTTTTGCCCTTGGCCTTGAGGCTTTTTTCCATGACTCCGCTCAGCTTGGGAGACGCTGCCGGAATGGTTTTTGTTTCGGGCATTTGCGTGAACAACGCGCTTTACATAATGGCTGAGTTCAACCTAAAAGGAAGGAAGGACGCGGCGGCCGCATGCCGGGCCGTGTCTAAAAGCCTCTTTTCGTCGTCGGCCACAACAATCGCCTGCTCGCTTCCTCTTTTGATTTTCGCTTCAGGCTCCTTTTCCGCCGACCTGGCCTTTTTCACTCTTTTTGGAACTTTGGGCTCGCTCGCGGCCGCAACGACGTTTTTTCCGGCGATGCTTGAGGGCAAAAAAAATAGCCCGGACAAGCCGGGCTTATTTTGCAAGCGGCGGAAAAATGCCGCCCGCAAAAGATTTAATTTTGGCTTGAGCTTTCGCCCGCCGCGTTTTTGGGGATTATCAAGTTCAGCAAAATGCCCACGACAGTCGCCAAAGCCACGCCGCCAAGGGAAAAGTTGAAGTCCTTGATCATGAACTTCAATACGCCGCCTCCAATTCCGATCACCATGATGACAGAAGAAATCGTGAGGTTTCGCTTTTGCTGGTAGTCAACGCCGGCGTCGACCAATGTTCTAAGGCCGCTTGAGGCGATGAGGCCGTAAAGGAGCGTGCAGATTCCGCCCAAAACCGGAGTCGGAATTGTTTGGATCACCGCGCCGAATTTTTGGCAGAACGAAAGGATTACCGCGATTACGGCGGCTCCTCCGATTACCCAAACCGAGTAAACTTTTGTGATGGCCATTACGCCGATGTTCTCGCCGTAAGTCGTGTTCGGCGGGCCTCCCCAAAGGGCAGCCCAAGCCGTGGCCACGCCGTCTCCGAGCAAGGTGCGGTGGAGTCCCGGGTCCTTGTAAAAGTCGGTTCCGACAACTTTGCTTGTGGTAAGCGTGTCGCCCATGTGCTCGCAAATCGTTGAGATTGAAACTATTACAAAAGTGAGAATCGCCACAAGGTTGAATTTGGGAGCCTGCCAAAAGGCGTGGCCCGCGCCGTCGTACTGCAAGAACGGAAGCGCGAACCATTTTGCTTCCTGAACGGCGGAAAAGTCAATCAAATGGTAGGCCGGGAAAAAGCAGCCCATGATCAAGGTGAAGAGGTAGCCGCCTACAAGGCCGATCAAAATTGAAAGCGTGTTGAAAAAGCCCTTTAGGAAAATCGTGGCGAAAACCGCGATGGCAAGGGTGACGGCGGCGATGCTGAGCGCCACAAGCGAGTACTCGTTGTTCAAGTAAAAGGCTTCGCTTACGGCCGTCGGCGCGAGCGACATTCCGATTACGATGATTACCGAGCCGATGACCACCGGCGGAAGCGCCGCGTCAATCCATTTTTTTCCGGCAAAGCGGACGATTAGGGCGACAATCGCGTAGAACACGCCGGCGAAAATCGCTCCGCCCATCGCGTAGGGAACGCCGTACTCCTTTCCGACGGCGATCAAGGCCGGAATGAAGGCGAACGACGAGCCTAAAAAAGCCGGAACCTTGGCTCCTGTAATCAAGATGTACAAGAGCGTTCCCGTTCCGGCCGTGAACAAGGCTGTTGATGTGCTTAATCCTGTTAGAATCGGAACCAAAATTGTGGCGCCGAACATCGCGAATACGTGCTGGAAGCTTAACGGAATCCATTTTGCCAGGGGCGGTTTGTCGCCGGGCATAAGGACGCTTGAATTGCTTTCTGCCATAACAACTCCTTTTTTGATTGAATTGAACTATTATATAACATTTTTTGCTTTTTTGCTAGCGCTCGGCGCAAGTCCGTTGTTTTTTTCTTGACGAAAAAAAGAGCGTCGTGTTATAATTTAGCGTTGTTTTTACTTTTGCTTGTTTTTCAGGAGGAATTATGAAAAGCTTGAAAAATCGGATTTTGGGCAAATGCCTTGCTTTGCTATTTGTTCCTATTGTGTTTATTGGAGCCGGCGCCTGCAGCGGAGGAAATTCATACATTCCGTCTGGTTATGTTCCGCCGTTTAGCTATGGATTCATAAGCGAAAACAGAAATTTCATCGGCGGCTCTCTTATATACGACCCCGATTCGTCCAACGGCTTGACGCAGATTTACGCCGGAGCCAAATTTGGCGTGCGCCTTGGAAAGCTGAGTGAAAAGTCGCTGGAGGTCAAAAGCTACGCTTCTGGCTCGACTGTGGAAAGTTCGGCAAGCGACGACACTGTAAGCGGCGAGAACGACGACCCAAATAGCAAGGTCACCTTGACCACAAGCTTGAAAGACGGTACCGCGAAATTTATGACCGTTTACGAGGATGTTCCCGACAAGGCCGTTTACGGCTACATTTCAATCGAAAACGTAAGCTCCGAGTCAATTTCATTCTCGTTCACCACGGTGACTCCCCTAGGAGCCGTTGGGTCAAAATCGTTCACAATAAAAAAAGGCGAGTCGTGCGATTTGGACGGAAACGGCAAAAAGAACCTAAAGTACGACGAGCCTTCGCTCAAGCGAAACGGCTACAGCGAAAAGGCGCGCTGGCTCACGTTCCTGAATGATGAAAAAACGCTGACCTCAAACATGTTCTGCAAATTCAGCGCAAGCGAGGCCCAAGCCGGATACCGCTTGCCAGAAAACGCTTCGGCCAGCGTGGTGGACAAGGGCTTGTACGCGGTCAATTCCAACGACGACTTTGTATATGTCTATTACGACAATTACGAAACAGACAAGTCAATGGCCTACGGCGACTACATCGTGTGCCTGCCGTCAACGATGGGCGTTAATGAGAACAACATTGAATGGGGAAACGAATACGACAACCCCGGTGACGACGACGAGTCCACGACAGACAAAAACGAGTTCTATGACAACGTAGCCGCCATGAACACTTCGGACACGACGATGAACTTTGGCGGAAAAACCTACATCGTCACAAGAGGCTCTACAAGCGCGGTGGAACTCAAGGACAAGAATGAGTTTGAAAACTACAGCATTGAATATTCATATCAACTCTGGCATTTCCCTGACGAAACGAAAGGTCCGAGCGACTTGCTTGGAGACTTGAACGCCTCCTCCGACGCCTTAAAAAGCTTGATAAACCTTCCCGACTCTTCGAGCGCTGAAGAAATAATCCCTAAGTTGAACGTTCTGCTTCAGGAAGAAGATTTTTTTAACGCCGTTTTGGACGCGAAAGTGTCCGACGCCACAAAAAAGTCAGAGGCAAAAAGCTCTTACGCGGCGGCCGGCTCTACAGATGAAAAAACAAGATTATGCCGTCTTTTGGTTGACGAGTTTTATCCGTCTTCGCCTGACGCTCTTATTGAAGGACCCGATTTGACCAGGGTTTATCCCGACATGGTCTTTAACCTTGGAAGCCCCGAAGAATTGTCCGACTTCATGTATCAGAGCCAACGAAACATGTATGTCGACGAAATTGCCGCGGACAACGCAAAAAAGATTCACTCAAAATACAGCGATTACAAGAAAAGGCATGACGAGCTTGCGAAAGAATGGAAAAGATTTTTTTCCATCGACATAAGCCAAGTTGTTTTGTATCCATACGACAAAAGCAAGACAAAAAAATTCAATCCGCAATCGGCCGGCGTTTACCTTGGCGCGGGCTTGAGGGCTTCCGCCTCCGTTACCAAGGGCCGCGCGGATTTTGAAGTTGCGCTGGCTTTTTGGCTGGACTTGGACTTGAACATGCAGTCGCTTAACGTAATCCTTGACTACACGCTAAATCCGGCCCTTGCGAAAAAAATGGAAGGCCCCAACATAAGCCTTGCAGAAAAGCTTATGGCGGTATTCCAAAACAAGGACGTAAGAAGAATCGAAGTCAAGCTGAACGACGTCAACATAAACGTGGGCGGCGTTCCATTGGTCTTTGGCGTTACGGCCAAAACCGGCATAAACTTTAAGCTTGAAGGCGCCTTTGATCCGCGCATTTGTTTTTCGGGAATGTATGGCGGAGAGCTCAAGCTTGGAGCCAGCTACGGAGTCGAATGGTTCGCAAAGCCATATTTCCGTCCATACGCTGACGCAAAGGGAATTAACAACACGGACTTTTACATAGGATTGGGAGACAAAGGCGCGTCCAACACAAAAATTACCTTTGAGCCTTGGTTCTGCCTTACGCCTTCGTTTGGACTTGGAACTAGCGCCATAAGCGTGCGAGGCTCCGTTCCGACAAAATTTGGCCTTCACACCGTGATGTCGGTTCCGCCGATAAAAATGGTGGAGGCGGGCGTCTTTATAAGCGTTTGGTTCTCGCCCTACTTTGAGGCTGACTTGAAGTTCTTTAAAATCAAAAAAGTTTTCAAGAACTTTAAGCCTCTTGACCACGACATATTGTTCTATCCTCTTCCTGTAAAAACCAGGCGCAGGCCCGACTAAGGGGCGTAGGCCTTGTCTAAAAAAACGAAGAGCCCGTTTCCCTCCTCCGCAGCGTTCTTGCCGCTTTTTTTGGCGGCAAGTTTCGCCGTCTTTTTGCTGTCGCGCGCGGCGATGGTGGACAAGGCCGCGCGGGCATCTCCAATTTTTGGCGCGGAGGAAAGGGCCTCTGTTGAGGCCTCTCTTGACCTTTTATATCCCGAGAGAAAAAATCTTTTAAAAGCCCTTCCCTACGCCGCGCCCCTGGCAGACTTTGAGTTGTGGGCAAACGCCGCGATTTTGATTGACGCAAAGACGGGCTTTGTTCTTTACGAAAAAAACGCCGACGACGTTATTCCGCCCGCGTCGATGACCAAGCTGTTTTTGATGCGCTCGGTCTTGGAAAAAGTCCGGCGCGGCGAGGCGAGCCTTGGCCAAAATATTCCGCTTGGGCCTGAGTCATGGGCTTGCAACGCGCCGCCGCAAAGCTCGCTTATGTTTTTGGGAAAGGGTCAAATCGCGACATTGGAAGACTTATTATGCGGCCTTAGCGTTGCGAGCGGGAACGACGCGGCGATGGCCGTAGCCGTAAGCCTTTTTGGCTCCATGGACAATTTCATAAAAGAAGCGAATGTCCTTTCGCGCTCCCTGGGCTTGAAAAAGACTGTCATTGTGGAATCTTCCGGCTATTCCGAAAACAACTTGACCACGCCGCGAGAGATGGCGGCTTTTTGCCGCGCCTACATAAAGGACTGTCCGGACGCGCTGAAAAAATTCCACTCGATAAAAAATTTTGTCTATCCAAAGGAGCGCAACTTGCCGCCCGAGCAGCGAGGCCGGCCGAGGCAGGACTTTTCGCGCGGCATTCCGCAAGAGATTTGGACGCCGATGGAATTTGAGAACACCAACAAGCTTTTGGGCGTACTTCCCGGCTGCGACGGAATAAAGACCGGCCATATAATTGAAAGCGGCTACAACCTGGCGTTGACGACGGAGCGCGGCGGAGAGCGCTGGATTTCTGTCACGATGAAGGGGCCTGGAAGCAACATGCGCGAAGGCGACATGGGAAGGCGCCATGACGGAACGGCCTTGCATGAATGGGCCTACAAAAATTTTCGCTTTTTTGACGGCGGAACTTTTGAAGGCGCCCAATTCGCCGTTCCCCTTTACGGTTCGCAAAAAATGGCGATTCGCCTTGTTCCTAAAAAAAGCGCCGCGCTTGTCGTTCCCAAAAACGCAAGCCTTTCGGTGAAAGTCTCTTGCCCAAAATTCTTGTTTGGAAAAATTGTCTTTGGCGCGGAATGTGGCTCGATTGGCATTTATGACGGGGAACGGCTCTTGGAGGAAATCCCGCTTGTGGCGGCGGAAGAAAGCCGCGCGGCCAACCAATTTGTCCAGCGCTCGGACCAAATAATTTTGCGCTTTAAGGGCGCTCGTTAGATGGAATCGGCCGCAAGCCCCAAAAAGCGGCGGCTAGTCCAAAGAAAATCTAAAAACCTTGTCCGAAAAACAGTCCGGGAATTCCAGCGACACGGCCTTAAAGCTCATTTCCATCTCCGCCGCGCCTCTTTCGCGCGCCAAGCGGAAATCCGCGTTGTAAAGCGCGTCGCCTTTTACTGGAAGGCCAAGCCACGCCAAATGGGCGCGGACTTGGTGCCTGTAGCCTTGCGTTATTTTACATTCCAAAAGCGCTCCGCCGCCGCTTTGCTTTGCCGCGACAATCTTTGTGGAATAAACTTTGTCGCCGGACATTTTTTTTAGCGCGGCGGCGTTTGAGGATTGCAAAACAGGCCTGACTTCTTTTTTTCCTTTTCCAAACGGCCTAAAGCAGGATTCAAGGCTTAAGCCGCGCAAGGCGGAAAGTTTTTGGGGGAGCGGAAAAGTGAAGGCGCTTTTGGGAAAGCCGCCAAGTTTTTCCGCGTTCTTTTGGTCAATGTCAGATTCGGCGCGGTAGCCTTTTATAAAGAGGCCTTTTGTTTGGGCGGCCAAAATATGCTCGTAAAATTCCTGGCTTTGCGCGATCAAGAGCAGACCGCTTGTGCCTGTGTCTATTCTGTGGACTAGGCCGCCCTCGACCGATTTTTTTCCTCTTACGCTCAAGACTTTAGGAAAGAGGCGGCCACATTCTGTTAGAGCCGATTCGTCTCCTGGAACAAGCGGCGCGCTTGGAAGTCCGGGCGCCTTTTCAAGAACTACAAAAGGCTCTGCCGCGCTTGGCTCGTGAATTATTTTTATCGCGCCGGATTTTGGGTTGGATAAAAAATCTTCGCCGCTCATCGGCCGCCTCCGTTTTCACGCGCCTTGATTCCGGCGGACGCGTAGGAGCGCTCTTTCTTTGCCTTTAGAATTTTTATCACGTCCTTGAAGCGCTCTGGAACCGCCGCCTTGAAGGTCGCGGCTTTTTCGCTTTTTGGAAGCCGGATTTGCAAGAGCCGTGAATGAAGCATTAGGCTTGCGTTTGGAAATTCCGCGTCCTTTTTGGAATAAATAGAGTCGCCTAAAAGCGGACAGCCCAAAAACTTCATGTGGACGCGGATTTGGTGGGTGCGGCCTGTGACCAAGCGGACGCGAACCAAGGAATAGTCGCCGTAGACAGAAACGACATGGTAAAGGGTCACGGCTCGTTTTCCAGAAAAAGGCGCGTCCGCTTGTTTTTGCGAGCGGCGCTGCGCGTCCTCTCCAAATTTTTCATGCTTCCTTCCGCCGCCGTCCAACGCGAAGGCTTTGAATCGCTTTCTGTCGGCGGGGTCGCGCGCGATGTATGTGTCTATGACGCCGTCTTTTTGCGGAGGGCAGCCGCGGACAATCATAATGTATTCTTTTGCAAGGCGGCGGCTTTGGAACTGCGCTTGAAGCCATTCTTCCGCGTCGCGGTTTTTTGCGGTGATGATAAGTCCGCTTGTGTCTTTGTCCAAGCGGTGGACTATTCCAGGCCTTCGCCGGGCAAGCGCTTGCGCCGAGTCCGCGTCTTTTATTCCTTCGAGCGCCGCCCTGCCCCAGTGATGCAAGAGCGCGTTCACAAGGGTTCCCGACCAATTTCCGGCGGCGGGGTGAGTGACCATTCCCTGCGCCTTGTTTATTATGGCGACGTTTTGGTCTTCGTAAACTATTTTAAGCGGAATGTCTTCCGGCTCGATGCTGTCAGGCGCGCTGTCCTGCCATTCTATTTCTATCTTGTCGCCGGCGCGGACTTTGCTGGAAAGTTTGGCCGCCTTTCCGTTGACTAAAATTTCTTTGACGCCGCTTTTAAGCTTGGAGCGGCCAAGGCCGTCCGGCAATGAGGAAACATATTTGTCCAGCCGCTCGCTTTTTGAGTAGTCTTGCGGAACTGTCGCGCTAAAATATGGGGCTTTCCAAGTTTCCAAAAATGTATTCCTTCTTAGCTCCTTCAAAGACAAAGATTCGATCTTCGTTGGAGTCAACTGGCGTGATGGTGACGTTCTTTAATTGATCGGCGTTCCTCTTTTTTTTGGCTTTCTCCCGCTTTACGATTTGCCAAACCAAGTCGGTCGCGCCGATTCCTACGCTGATTGCGGCGCTGGAAAGCAAGATGCCCTTTATTTCGTTAAAAGAATATCCTTCGCCGCTTGATGAAAATGGATTTCTAAAATACGAACTGTCCCAATTGTGGGACGCGAACATGGCCATTGAATAAGTCAAGGAAACCATAAGCGTCGTGAACGGCCAAGAGCCTAGCGTTATTATCTCGGCCCGCCTCATGTCCTTGACCCATTGGGGAATTGTTTTTTCGTTGTAGGGTTCCGCGTCTGAAATTGTCACGTCGTCCGCGAACGAGGCGAAAGAGCACAGCGTCAAAAAAACAAAGAAGGCCGCAAAAAACTTTTTCAAAGCCCGCCCCTACTTTGCCGCGCCGTAATCGCGCTCGCCGAAAATGGCGGTTCCAATTCTTACCATCGTTGAGCCTTCCTCAACCGCGATTTTCCAATCGCCCGACATTCCCATCGAAAGCTCGCGCAAGTCAAATTGCGAAAATTGGACCTGAGCCTTTTCTTGTGTTTCCTTTAATTTCTTAAAAGCGGCGCGGACAAGGCTTTGGTCTTGCGTGAACGGCGCCATTGTCATAAAGCCGCGCGGCTCTATATGCGGAGCGCGCTCTGCGATTTCTTTTAGGGCTTCGAAAATTTTTTCTTGGCTCTCAAAGCCGGACTTGGACTCTTCGCCTGTTCGCAGTTCAAGCAAAACTTGAATTTGCTTATCAAGCTTGGCGGCCTGCTTTTCAATCTCTTCTATCAGCTCAATCCTGTCGACGGAATCAATCGCGTCCGCGATCTTGACGGCTTCCTTTACCTTGTTGCGCTGGAGCTGGCCGATGATTCTTAGCTTGACGTTGGGAAACGATTTTTTTACTTCCTCAAATTTTTGGGAGGCCTCTTGGACGCGGTTTTCTCCAAAGACGCTTTGTCCGGCCTCTATGGCTTGGATTACCGCGGACGCAGGGTGAAACTTGCTTACCGCCACAAGGCTGACTCCTTGCGGAAGCTCGCTCTTAATTTTTATTAAATTGTCTTTTATTGACATATCATTTAATTATAAAAGAATTCACGGCGTCTGACAAGAGGAGCGTTTTTTCAAGCGACATGGCTTCGGCGCGTTCGTTTGGCGGAACTGAGGCCTTTTGCAAAACTTGGTCTACGCCGGCGGAAATTCCGCATGAAGACAAAAATTTTTGCAAGTTGTTCTTGACAGTTTTTCTTCGGCTGGAAAAAAGCGCCCTTTGCATTTTGGCAAACAGCTGCGGATTTTGGCAGGCCGGAAAATTTTCTTTTTTGCTGAATGTGACCGCGCGCGAATCCACGTTTGGACGAGGCCAGAAATTCGCGGGGCCCAAGTCGCAAATTGTCTTTACGTCATAAGCCCAGCGGCAAAGGACGGAAAAGCTTGAATAGTCGGGGCTTCCTTCCTTGGCGGCCATTCTTTGCGCGACTTCCTTTTGGACGGTGAAGGCGCATTTTTCAAAGCGGGTTCCGGCTTGGATTGTGTCGGCGATCAAAGTTGCGGCGATGTTGTAAGGCAAATTTCCAAAGAAAAATTTTGGAGCGCCGCGTTCGGAAAGAATTTTTTTCCAGGTTTTCAAAACATCGCCTTGGACAAGGAAAAAAGAGCCGGCCGCTTTTTGGTCGGAAAAAAACTCTTCAAGGCAAGCGCAAAAGCCCCTGTCGATTTCAAAAACGGTCACGTTGGCGCCCAACGACAAAAGCTCCTTGGTCATCGCGCCCAGTCCCGGACCTACTTCCCAAACGGAATCCCCTTTTTGAACGCCAAGGGCGGCGGCGATTTTTTTTCTTGCGCCTTCGTTTATCAAAAAGTTCTGGCCAAATTTTTTTTGCATTGCCATGCCCCGCTCTTCCAAAAAAGCGGAAAGCGCGGCGGCCGAATTGTAGTCTGGAATTCCGTTCATTCCCAAAGTATAACGCGCCTTAAATTTTTACGCAAGGAATCTTTGCAAAAAAGATTACGCCTTGGCTTATGGCCTTGTAAAGGAGGCCCAAAAGTCCGCCGCAAAAGGGAGCCAAAAATGGAAAGACAAGCGAAATCAAGACAAAAAACAGGCCCAGATAAACAAAGAGCGTCACTAGCGGAGAAATCGCCGCGCTAGAAAGAATTCCCGCGGGCGCGACAAGGCCAAAAAATTTTAGGCTTATCGGCGCCGTGGCCAGCTGCGCTCCGATGGAAGACGACAAAGAGGCGCCCGCGCCGTTGGGCAAGGCTGTCAAAAGGCGTTTTGCGACAAATTCATTGAAGGCTAAAATTCCAAAAAGCGCGCCGTAGGAAAGCATGAATGAAAGCTCAAAAATGTCTTCAGGAAAAAGCGCGGCGTGAATTAGAAAGACCAAGGCCAGCGAATTTAAAGGACTTTTTAAGCGTATTTTGAACGTTCCGGAAAAGAAGGCGAAAAGCGAGCAAAGAAGCGCCCTAAAAAGCGATGGGGATTTTCCGGCGAACCAAACAAAGGCCAATATGCAAAAAAACTGCAAGAAGAGCGCGAATTTTTTTCCGGCGGATTTTTTCCCAAGCGCGAAAGCAAGGCCTCCTATCAATGAAAGGTGCATTCCGCTAAGCGCCAAGACATGGCTTAGGCCGGCCAGCCTGAAAGAATCCTGCGCGTCTTGCGGAAGGTATGCGCGGGAGCCTGAAAGCAAGGCCAGCAAAAGTCCGCCCGCGCTTCCCCAGGCATACATTAGGCGCGTAAAATGCAGGCGGCTCAAGGCGCGAATTTCTTGAAGCCGGCCCCAAAGGCCGCTCTTATAGGCGCAGGAAAACACTTGGTCGCTTTCAAACGCGTGTTTTTCGCCGGGCCTTTGGAAGCGGCTTTCGCGGGCGGACAATCTTACGACCGCGCCGTTGTCGAGCAAAAAGCCGGCCTTTTTTCCCCGCCATGCCGTGTAAAGCTTTCCAGGCTGGCAGGCTTCGTAAAGTTCCTGCGGAATGTAAACGTCGGCTAGTCCTTGGGCCTTGGCCGTCAAGCCGTTTTTGTCCCAAACCTGGCTGAGGCTCAAAGTTATCTTGCATTTTTTTGAGCGGCTTTGGCCGGCGACAGGGCTTTTTACAATTTGCCCTTCAAAAGCGGCCGCGTTTTGACATTCCACCAACGACCGATACGGCTTTGTCGTTTGGACAGGAATGACCTTGCAATACAGGAGCGACGCCAAAAGCAGCGCCGGAAAAAGAAAAAAGTTGTTCTTTAAGCTGTCTACCATTTTAGTCTCGTAAGCGCGTTACGAGCCGCGACGGCGACCTCCTCTGGATAATCTTTTACATAAGTCACATAAAGCAAACAGTCAAACGAGGATTTGTCGCCGAGATTGGCCAACGCGTTTATTACAGCAAGGACTACCGCCTTGTCTGGGGAATTCCCCGCTTCCTGAGCCTTGTTCATTTGGTCCAAATATTCCGAGAGCGGCGCGACCGCTTGGCGCGAGGCCAAAAGTTCCACGCACGAAATTGCCTGGGAAAATTGCTCCGAGGTCAAAAATTTTCCGGTGTAAGCGCTTTTTGCCACGGCAAAATAATCTTTTGCCAAGGAGCCGGCGCGAGTCCATTTGTTTTCCGCAAGGACTTTTGCCTCTTCCAACTGGAAAATCGCAAGGTCTTGGGAAGAAGAAGAATTCCCTGACAATATCATAGACCTGTTTAGCAATTTTTCAGCGATTTCGGAGCGTAAAGCGGCGGAAAGTTTGTCATTTTTTACAAAAATTGAAGATAGTTGTTTAAGTTCAACTAACTCAGCCTTGTCGGCCGCGTCAAAAATTTCGTTTAGGGACTTGTCGGCGATTTTGGACATGGAATCGTTGGCGGCTGGCTGCAAGTCGGTCCAAATGTTTTGGCGCAAAATCGCGTAAAGAACGGCGAACGAAGATCCGTCGCCGATGTCTCCCAGCGCGGAAATCGATTTTTTGACGCTTTCGTCAGCGGCGCCGCCGGAAGAAATTTTTTGGGACAAGTAGCTGTTTACAAAAGCGGTCCATTGCGCGTAGGGCTTTTGAGCGAAAAGCGAGCGAGCCTTGTCCAAGACGCTCACGCGGACGTTCATGTCGTCAAGGCCGTAGAAAACGGCGGAAAAGTCATTGTAGACGGCGGCGGGGTCATTTTGATGCTCTTGCGCCGGATAAGAAAGGATTCCGGCCACGGCAAGGGCCGCCAAGTCGCGGTCGTTTTTTAGCAATTTTGAGTTTTCTATCACAAAGTCAACGGCCTTTTTGGCAAGCTCCCCGTCGCCAGAGCTTTTTACGGCGGAGATTTTGTCTGAAATGTTTCCCTTTACAAATTGAACGTGGGCGTTTTGCTGGGCCGCCGCCGGCTTTGAAAGAGACATGCAAATGGCCGCTGACAGGGCCGCCGCAAAGAAAAACTTTTTCATTTCGCGCTCCTTACAATTGCGATTTGTTTTCTATGTCAACAATAGGGCTCAAGGGGTCCACAACGGCTTCGCTTGCAGTCTTTGCCGTGAAGTCGGGATCGATTGCGGTTGGAATTTCCACGCTGAAGCTTTCGGAGCCGCTTGAGCCTTTATTTGCGTCCGAGCTGTTTGCGTCGTTTTTGCCTTGTTCGCCGCCTGCCTTTTGATTTTCCTTTTTGTCCTCGTCCTCAAGCTGCGACAGCGCCATCTCCGCGTTCTTTTGGTCTTCTGGAAGAACGTTGTAGACATAGGACAAAATTGTGTTTCGCATGGCAGGCTCGATGTGCAGACATTCCAAGTGCAGGCGGCTTTGGTTTGAGGCCGCGTTGAATTCCACCGAGCGGACAAGGCAGTACATCATTATCAGGGAATTTTCAAGTTCAAACTGAAGCTTTATCTGAATGTTGCTGATTCCCTTTCCTCCAATGCGGACCATCGCTCCGTCGGAACTTATGTCCTCTAGAAAACACTTGAAGCCCGGCGCGGTTTCAACTTGGGCGAAGTCTGTTACAACTTCCTTTATTATATACAGCTGGGCGGGAATGTGACATTCCGTGCGGATTGACTTGCGTTTTTGCGCCCTCAAGAGATTTTCGGAATGTGAAAGGTACAAGACGTTCTGTCCCCAAAAAACTCCTGCCGACAAAACCTTTGAGTCAAAGACATAGCCCGCGTCGCCCTTTCGCCAAAGGTAAACGCTCACCTCTTTGTCCGCCCACTGTTCCGCGGGAATTTTTATCCTTCCGTCTTGTATTGGAATTGAGATTATCAGCTCGCGGCCGTTGTTGACAATTCGCGACGCGAAAACTCCGCTGCCCTTTAAAATCAAGCGAAGCCTTTGGCCAGGCGAAAGCGCGCGGCTGGATTCAAGGCCCCGTTTGTTTTCTGCGGCCAGCTCAAGCTTTGTGCGGAACTTGTAGAGTTTTCCCAAAAAATTTTGAGTTTCAGCGCTGCCCTCAGTTCCGTCGCGGCGGGACTTTTCTATCAAATTGCTTATGCATTTTTCCAGCGAAGTTGGAGAGACAAAAATTGTCTCGGGATCTTCCATGTCGATTATGTTGGCCAATTTCCACAAGACGGAAATTTCCGCGAGCGAAAATTTTTGGTCAAGCCCTGACGCAAAAAAATTAATTTTTGGCGAAAAGACTTTCAACAGCCAAACGGCCAAGAGCAAAACAAATAGTCCCAACGAAACGATAAGTATAGTCAAAGCGGCCTCAAAACATTATAATCTAAATGTCGCGTGAACAATCCGCGCCTAACATATTATATGACAAAAAAGATTTTTTATCTACAGTTTTCCATAATATTGTTGATTTTTGTTTTTCCGCCGATTTTTGTCCAAAAGTCGCCTGATTTGCAAGTGGATTTTTCTAGGTTGAATTATTTTTCCGCGCTGAACTTGCTTCTAGGCCTTTTTTTGCTTTTGCAAAAAAGAGCGCGCCAAGAAGAAGCCGGCGAAAAGCCGTCTCGCTCGAAATTCCTTAAGGCGCTGTCTTTTTCAAGCGTCTTTTTGCTCTGTTTTGGCTCCTTGCTCTTGTGCGGAATTTTCTTTTGGTTTTTGAAAAATTTTTTTGAGCCTGAATCGGCCGGCGCGATTTTGCCAAAAAATTTGGGCGGCTGGGCCTCGTGCGCTTTTTTGCTTTTGTCCGGCGTTGTTTTTGAGGAAAGCCTTTACAGGTGGTATTTGCCCGAGGCTTTTTCCGCCGCCGCGAGCGATTTTTTAAGGGCAAAAAACAACGCCAAGCCGGCCGCAGGTTTAGGCGAAAATGAGCCGGCTTGCGGAAAAAAGACGCTTGCTGCCGCTTGTTTTTCTGAAGCGCTTGCGGTCCTTTTGTTCGCGCTGGCCCATCGCTGGCAGGGCTTTTTCGCTGTTTTGAACGCTCTTTTTGCCGCGGTCATTTTGCGGCTTTCGGCAAAAAAGGCAAAAAGCCTTGTTCCTGGAATTTTGGCCCATCTGCTTTACAATGCCGCATCCCTGGCGATGGCGGCCGCTTTTTAAGTTTTATTCCAAAAATGGCAGCCGCGCAAAAATCATTCGGATTCAAAGACGCGTTCAAAGGTCCAAGCGCTTGCCAAAAAAACTGAGTTGATTTTATTTAGCGCGGCTTTTTCTTCCTGCGGCCGTTGGGCGCTTGGCTGGGCGGCAAAGAGGCAGTAATAGTCGCCGTCCGTCTTTGGCAAAAAAAGCGCCCGGTAAATGTTTCCGTCGCCGGGATCGTATTTTTTTTCAAGCGCGCCGGACCAGTTTATGGAAGTCGCTAAAAGCGGAGATCCAAAGCTGTCAAGCGCCAAGCGGCCGTGCCTGTATTTTTTGTCGCTTCCAACTATGTCCTTGGGAAAAATTTCGGGCGCGGCCCAAAAGTCAGCCCTGGCGGTAAGATACGGCGAAAGCGTTTTTGAGTCGGCCGCCCAAATTTTTTTGTTGCTTTGGGCGCGTAAAAAAATGCGGCCGACGGAATCCACGCTTCCAAATTTCAACCAAGAGACGACGCTGCCTTTTTGATAGACTTTTATCGAAAAAGCCTTGTCATCCCCTAGCCCGTAATATTCTGCGGAAGATTCTCTTGGAGAAATTTCAATCAATTCTACGAGCGCTTTTAAGTTGGCCAAAAACTTTTCAATTTGCTCTTTGTCGCAAGCAAAAAAAAGTCGCCGCTCCGCCGCGCCTTCATGCGAAAAAAATTCTCCAATCCAAAAGGAGCCCGCCGAGGACAAGGCTAGGCTTCCCCTGCCAGGCTCAAAAAGCTCTATTTTGTCCGCCTGATATTTTGGATTCAGCAAGGCGCTGGTGACGGCCTTTTCTTTTTTGGGCGCGGCGGCAAAGTACAAAAGCGCGAGCGCGGCCAAAAAAATTTGAGGTTTCCATTTTTTTGCGGCGCGGATGTAGTTCCAAAAAAACGCGGCGGCTTTGTTCATGCTTGGCTCCCGCGCTTGGATTTTTTAAGCCCTTTGGCGCGAAAAAGGACAAAAACGAGCAAAAAATAAAGGGGCGGCAAAGCGAAGTTTGCCAAGAGAGAAAGCGCTTTCGCGTCCTGCCAGTCCGCAGCGCTGGAAATTTTCCAAAGAGAAAAATCCGCGCCGCCCTTGTTCTTTAGAGCGGCCATTTCACTTTCGCCGCAAAGTTCCAAAAGGCTTGCCGTCAAAAAGTTTAAATTCCTAAAGTCTCCGCTTTCGCCGCCGCTTAGCGACAAGAGCAAGTCGTTTGCAAAAAGCTCTCCGCTTACAGCCGTGATTTTTTTGTCCAACGTTTGCGCGGCAAGGGCGCTGCGCTCTTTTTGAACAAGGATGTCGTCAAGCGCCGTTTTGGGAACTGTGAACGGATTTGTGTCGAACAAGGCGCCGCCGCTTTTTTTGTCGGGCAAAAAACGCCAAGAGGCGGGGCTTGAAAGCAATAAAGGCCGCGCTTTTTTTTCGTCTATATTTATTGGGCTTGCCCAAAAGACCGTGGCGCCAAAAGGCGCGGCCTCTTGCGAAAGCGCGCTTATCCAAAGCGGATAGTTTATGTTGACGTTCCTATCGTTTCCGCCGTCATCTGTTGACCTAAAGGCGGCGCGGACGCAAGAAATGTCGGCGGCCAAGGATTCCATAAAAGAAATTCCTCTTTGCTCCAAAAGCGGCAAAATAAAGTCGCCCTTGTTTTTGCTTAAAGACCAGTCTCCGTCAACGTCGCTTTTGTAGGGGCTTGTGGCGACAAACAGAGCGCCGCCTGATTCCAGGAAATTTTCTATGGCGTTTGCGGCCGCCGCGTCCAAGGCGCTTGTTCCAAAGAGCGCGAGCGGAATTGTTGGGTCAAGGCTTTGCTCTGGCGCGCCGCCGCGCTTTGGCGAAAGTGTCTCAAAGCCCTCTATGTTAAGCCAATCAAGCGCGGCCTTGAAGTCCTTTTTGTCGTCCATTCCGTTTCCGCAAAGAACGTAGGCGCGGCGGCTTTTTTGGGAAAGCAAATAGTCAAGGCGCAAGTTGATGTCGTATTCAAGGCCGAATGTCGAAAAGGCCGCTGGAATGAATAGCGTTTTGTCCATGCAGTCGATGACGATTGTCGAATAGCTGTCTACAAATTCCATCGAGTTGTTTTTTTGCTTTTGGATTTGGAATGGCGGAACGTTTAGGCCGCGCAATATTTTTTGAGAGGCTTCTTTGTCTGCGTCATGTTCAGTGTAGACGACGTTCTTGCTTGAAAAAGAAAGGGAGCGCAAAAAGTCGCCTACGTCGCGAACTTGCGGATAAAGCTTCAAGAGTTCTTCGGAACGATAATAAGAAATTCTAATTTTTTCTTTTGCCGAACTGAGCAAGGCCGTTGTCCTTTTTGACGGCGTGTAGATTTTTCCCGCGCTAAAGTCAAGCCTCTTGTAAATTCTTGTGGAGTTGAGCGCCAAAAAAACAAAAATAAAAATCAATGTCCACGAGCGCGCGGCGCGTTTTTTGCAAAAATATTTTTTCCCTTTCTTATGTTCCAAGACAAAGGCTGTAAGCGTGACGAACAAAAGAGACGCGAGCGCGAAAAACAAAAAGTCCCTTGAGTCCAAAATTCCTTTTGAGGCCGAGTCAAAGCGCCAAGCGAAGCTGGCCGAGCGAATGGCGGAAGAAAGAAAGTCTCCCGCTTGGATAAAATTTAAAATATTGTGGATTGAATTTAGCGCGGAAAGAAAAAGCGCGCTTGCGGCAAAATACGCGGCGCGGTTTTTAAAAAAACTTGACATGAAGACGCAAAATGAAATCGCGGCCGCGGCGTAGAGCGAAAGACCCGCGTAAGAAACCATGACCGCGCCGAAGTCTACGCTTCCAAAAATATTTACGCAAAGCGGAACTAGGCTTGTCGGAATCAAATAAAAAACAAAAACTGCAAGGGCGGCCAAAACGCGCGCCGCCGCTTTTTGAATTTCGTCAAACGGAAGGCATTTGTCAAAGGCGCGGCTTTTTATGTTCATGCAAAGCGCCGGAATCAAAATTGAGCACAAGTATGGCATGGCCAAAAAGAATGGCGACAAGGCCGCGCTGCCCTGCCCTTGCGTAAAAAATCTTGTTCCCCAAAAAAACGCGGCGGCGCTAAAGGCGCAGAAAACGATTCCAGAAATCCAATAAAAGGGATTTATCGCGTATGAAAAAAGCTCTTTTTTTGCCAAGCCCAAAAAGGCAGGCGCGTTTACCGCCGTGGAAACGGTTGAGGCGCGCGAATCGGTCGCAAGGCTTGAATCGTTTGACATGTCGCAATCGGACGCGGAACTATAATCGCTGGAGGCGTGCGGGTCGTTTGACATGCCGAGCTCGGACGCGGGACTTAAATTGCTGGAGCCGCGCGGGTCGGAGACAAAGAACAAGTAGGCGTCCTCCAAATTTTTGGAGCCGCTTTTCTTCATAAGTTCGGACGGGCTTCCGCTGGCCGCGACGCGGCCGTCTTTTATGATGTAAATTGTGTCGGAAAGAGTCGCGGCCTCTTGGATTATGTGGGTGGAAAAAATCACCGCGCGGCTCTTTTTTAGGCCTTGGACAAGATTTCGCGTTTCGCGAATCTGTTCCGGGTCAAGGCCGGTCGCAGGCTCGTCAAGGATTAAAATTTCCGGGTCGGCGACGAGCGCCTGCGCGAAGTTCACGCGCTGCTTGTAGCCGTGGCTTAGCGTGGATATTTTTTGATTTAAGACAGAGTCCAACTTGCAAAGGCGCGCGGCTTTTTGGGCGGCCTCAGTTTTGGCCTTGCAACCAGTTTTTTTTCCGGCCGCAGTTTTAGTCTTGCCATCATCCTCCGCTGCGGTCTCGCGCAAGATGGCGGATTTTAGCGCGGCGGCCATTTCCAAAAACTCGATGACAGTCCAGTCGTCATAGAGCGCTGGAACTTCGCTCACAAAGCCTGTCATGGCCTTGACTTCTTCAGGATTTTCCGCCGCGTCAAAAATGGCGCCGTCGCTCCGTTCCGCAAGAATTTTGCCGCTTGTCGCGTAGTGCTGGGCGCAAAAGGCCTTTAAAAGCGTGCTTTTTCCGGCTCCGTTTGGGCCAAGAAGGACGGTGATCTTTCCGCGCTCGGCGGACAGCGTGACATCGGCGCAGGCCGCCTTAGATTTTTTTGAATATGTCTTTGAAAAAGAAAGAGCGCGAACCATAAGCCGCTCCGCTAGTCCTCGTAGGGAATTTCAAAGCGCATTCGGTCTCGGCCTAAAATCGCTTGCGGAAAAATTTCGCGCGCCTCGCCTTCCAAAACAGAAAGCTCCTTGTCGGTGTAGCGCGGGCTGTAGTGAATCATCGCCATTTTCTTTGCTTGCGCGTCGCGGGCGATTGTGGCGGCCTGCTTTGCGGTCATGTGCTTTTTTTCCTTGGCTTGGTCAAGGAGCGCGTCCTCGAACATTCCCTCGCAAAGAAGAAGGTCGCTTCCTTTGACTTCCTTGGCGATTGAGTCAAGGTAAAGGGTGTCGGTCACGTAGCTGAACTTTCTTCCCTTGCGAGAAGGGCCAAGCACTTGCTCTGGCTTTACAATAGTTCCGTCTGTGGCCGTAACTTCATGCCCGTTCTGCAATTTTGACCAAAGCGCGCCCCGCGGAACTTTTAAGTTGATCGCGGCCTGCGGATTGAATTCTCCGGGGCGGTCAAATTCCTCCAGCGTGTAGCCGACGCAAACCTTTGTGTGGTCAAGCGGAAAAGCCCTGACTTGAAAATCCTTTTCTTTGTGGACCACGCAAGGCGCGGTGATTTCCTTCACTACGACAGGATAGTTTATGTACATGTCCAAAACTTTTCGGCTTGTCTCGATGTACTCCGCGATTTTTGGCGGGCCGTAAATGTAAAGGGGCTCGCTCCGTTCAACCTGAGCGCTAAGCATCATGATTCCCGGAAGGCCGGTCACGTGATCGGCGTGCGTGTGGCTTACAAAAATCGCGTTGATTTTTTTCCACTTAAGGTTAAGGCGGCGCAGCGACACTTGGGTTCCCTCGCCTCCGTCAAACAAAAAGAGGTCTCCGTCGCGCCTCAAAAGGGCGCTAGTCAAGTGCCTGTAAGGAAGCGGCATCATTCCGCCGCAGCCCAAAATAAAACATTCCATGTTCATATTTTACCGTCCACGAATTATCTTCAATATTTTTTTATGCCAAAAAGCCCTGGCGCCTTCGGCGAGAACGCAAAGCTTGTAGATTCCTTTTAACGGAACGTCATAGCTTCCGGCGCGGTGGACGTTCCGCCCGCCGAAGCCGGTCTTAAAAAGATAAAGGCCATGCATCGGGTGGCTGGGGTCGTCGGTCGGCGGCATTCCGTACATGTCGTAATAGCGGCTTCCGTAAGCCTTGGCGTCCTTCATCGCCGTCCATTGCAAAAGGAAGTTAGGCATTAAATTTCTTTTTTTGTTGGAGGAACAGCCGTAAAGGTAAACGCTTTCGGTCTTTGAAAAAAGCGTCATTATGGCGCCCAACTTGTCGCCCTCGTGGCTCGCAACATAAAGGCTAACTTGAGGAACGTCGCTTCCTTTTTGCGCCTCTTGCGCGGAAAGCTCAAGCAAGTCCTTGTAATAGCTTTTTGCGTGCATCGCGATTCCGTCGCGCGCGCTTGTTTCCTTGTACAAATCGTAAAAAATGTCAACGGCCTTTTCTATCGAAGACGAATCGAGCACCGTTTTTTGGACAACAACGCCCTTTCGCGCGGCAAGGTTTATGTTGTATCTCCACTTGCTTTTCATCGCGGCCAAGATTTCTTCTTCGGTCCGCGTCAAGTCAACTTGCGTCGTGTCGGGCGGCTGTATGTCCACCGCGTTTTTTTTGCACAAAAAGCGGCCTTTTTTTGCGGCGGCTTTTACGCTTTGGTTAAAGGCGTCGCGCTCGTCGGGCTCAGGAAATTCCACTTGCGGGTCAAAGCGGACGCAAATCGTGTTGGCCGGCAAAAGAGCCTTTAGCGCGGCCGCCAATTGGTCTAGCGCGGCGCAAAAAACTTTTGGGCTGGGCGCGGCCGCATCGTTCGCCTTGCCGCCCTCTTTCGCGCTGGCGCTGTCGTTCGCTACGCCGCCCTCTTTGGCTTGCAAAAACTTAAAGGCTTTTTCGTTCGGAAAAAGCGGAACGTAGGCCAGGCTAAAAAAGCCGCGCGCGAAAGAGCGGACCAAAATCGAAAAGTCAAAGCCGCCCGCCTCTTGGGCTTTCAAAGCGTTTTCTTTAGCCGCGCCTTCTTTGGCTTGCGAACAATTTTCTTCCGCGCCAAAAGACGCTCGGGCTCGGATCAATTTCCAGCCGTGGCGCGACTTAAAGAGGCCCCAAAAGGGAGTTTGCAAAAAAGAGCCTTCGTTTCCGCTTGGGGAAAATTCCAGCTTTTGAACAGTGACGCCGGACAATTAGTGAATGTCTCCGTTAACCGTAAAGTCAGTCGTGATGGCCTTTCCGCCAACGACAAGGTTCACGCCGCCGATTTGGACGCTCTTGTTTACGGTCTTGATTTCTACCGCGCAGAAAGTGTCTATGTCAATCACGTCGGGCTTTTTAAAGGCCGGGTCGGCTCCTTCCAAAATTACCGGGTCGCCGGGTTTGGCCCAAGGCGCAGTCAAAACTTCGACGCAATCCTTTCCGTCCGCGTCCTTGTAGTCGGCGGCGAGGAGCATTCCGTGGCTTTCGATTCCGCGCATTTTTCGGGGAGCCAAGTTGGCCGCCAAAATTATGTTCTTTCCAATCAAGTCCTCGGGCTTGAGGTATGGGCGCAAGCCGGACTGGACGATGCGCTCGGTTCCGCTTCCGTCGTCCATTGTCTCGACGTACAATTTGTCGCCATCGGGGTTGTTGTCAACCTTAAGGATTTTGGCGACGCGAAGCTCGATGTTCTTGTTAAAGTGCGCGGGCTGCTCGGCGGGCGGCAAGGGAGCCGGCTCTTCTTTGGCGGCCTTTTTGGCTTTTTCTTTCTTTTGTTCGCCTTCCTTCCGTTCCTTTTGGCTTCCTGAGAATTTTTCCCTAAAGGCTTCCATGGTCTTTTTGTCCATCGGAGTGAAGTAAATCTCTGTCGGGCCAAGAGAGTCCAAGCCTTCCATTTTGCCCAAGTCGGACCAGTCCAAGCCCTCAAGCGTGGGCTGGCCTATGCGGCTTTCCTTTATGGTCTTTCCAAAATAGCCCATCACTTTTTGCGTGTACTGGGGCATAAAGGCGTGGGCCATTATCATCAAGTCCTTGATTACATAGCAAAGGTTGTAAATAAGTTTTTCGGCCTTTGCGGGGTCGTCGTTCCGCGCCTTCCATGGCTCGGCGGCCTGGAAAGCCTTGTTGCAAATGTCAGAGATTTCGAACATCTGGCGGAAGGCGTCCTTAAGGTTGGCCCACTCCATGTTCTCTGTGATTTTTTCTTCAAGCGCGCGGACCTTGGCCCACAATTCTTCGTCGACGGGAGCGGAAGGAATTTTTCCCTCGTAGTACTTGTTTACGAACAAGAGCGTTCGGTTGACGAGGTTTCCCAAGTTTCCGACAAGCTCCGAGTTAAGCTTTTCCTGGAAGTCCTTCCAAGTGAACTGGAAGTCTTGCTTTTCAGGCCTGTTGTAGAAAATGTAAAAGCGCCAAGCGTCGGCGGGAATTCCTGTCTCTATAGCGTCGCTTCCAAAGACACCGACTCCGCGGCTCTTTGAGAATTTTCCGTCCTCGTAGTTGAGGTACTCGGTCGAGCTCATGTGGTAAAGCTTTGTCCAGTCGCGGCCGCTTCCCAAAAGCGTGCAAGGGAAGATTACCGTGTGGAATGGAATGTTGTCCTTTCCGATAAACTGGAACAACTCCACGTCCTTGTCCTTGGGCTGCCACCAAGACTTCCAATCGAACGACGGCTTTCCCGCGGTCTTAAGCTCGTTGGCAAGCTGCTGGGTGATGGAGATGTATCCGATCGGCGCGTTGAACCAAACGTAGAATACTTTGTTTTCGTAGCCTTCGCGCGGAACGGGAATGCCCCACTTTAAGTCGCGGGTGATTGCCCTTTCGTTAAGGCCGTCGCGAATCCAAGCCTTTGTGATGTTGATGGCGTTGTCGCTCCACTTTCCTTCGGCGCTAGTTTTTTCCATCCATTCGTTGAGCTTGTCGCTGATGGCCGGAAGGTTTATGTAAAGGTGCTTGGTCTCTTTTGGCTCGGGAGTCGCGCCGCAAGTTGAGCACTTTGGCTCTTTTAGCTCAATCGGGTCAAGAAGGCTTCCGCAGTCGTCGCACTGGTCTCCGCGCGCCTTGTCGCTTCCGCACTTGGGGCAAACGCCGTGAACATAGCGGTCGGCCAAAAAGCGCTGGCACTTGGGGCAGTAAAGCTGGGTGTTTGTTTTTTCAACGATGTAGCCGTTCTTTTCCAAGTCCTTGTAAAGCTCTTGCGTGCGCTCTGTGCATTCGGGATTTGAGGTGCGGCCAAAAATGTCAAAGTCGATGTGGAACCAGTCGTAGATTTTTGTGTGTTCCTTAAAGTAGTAGTCGCAAAGCTCGCGCGGAGTCTTTTTTTCCTCCAGCGCTTTTGTCTCGGTCGCGGTTCCGTATTCGTCGGTTCCGCAAACATAAAGGGTTTCGTAGCCGCGGCTTCGGCAAAAGCGCGCGTAAACGTCCGCGCTGAGCATTTGTATCAAGTTTCCCAAGTGGGGAATGTTGTTTACATACGGCAAGGCCGAGGTCACGAGTCTTCTTTTCATCTGCTTTCCTCTATAAATTTAAGTTGAAATATTATAATGAATTTGAGGGGAAAGTTCAAGGACTAGCGAGGAGCTTGCCTAGGCTGACGCCCAGCGGTAAAAACAAATGTATTGTACAATACCGGAAAACTCGCGAATTTTTTTTACGATTTTTCCAAAAAAACGCTAATTTTTGAACAAAAATGTCTATCTTATATGCATAAGGGAATCGCAAGAATGCGGTTCCCGTTTTTTTTACAGGAGGACAAAAATGTCAGAGACTCAAACAAACACTATCGAATCCCCTTTTCATCGCCATTTTTGGCGAGGACGATGACCGCAGCAAGCGCTGGCGGCTGGACTTGTACAACACCCTGAACGGCACGAACTACACAGACCCCGACACACTAAAACTTAACACAATCGAAAACGTTATTTTCGTAACGATGTACAATGACGTTTCCTTTTTGGTTGACAGCCAAATGACGCTCTACGAACAGCAAAGCCGCCCAAACGCCAATATGCCCTTAAGGGGCCTGTTCTACTTTTCCCAACTGTACCAAAGGTTCATTACCGACAACAAACTAGACTTGCACCGCTCGTCATTGATAAAAATTCCGAACCCGCGATTCGTCGTGTTCTACAACGGCAAGCCTGACCGAGCCGAGCGTTACGAGCTTAGGCTTTCCAGCGCGTTTGAGCAAAAGGACGACTCCGGCAAATTTGAGTGGACTGCAGACGTGATAAACATCAACACCAATATGAACGAAAGCCTTGTCAAAAAATGCAAACCATTATATGATTATGTAAGGCTTGTGGGGAGAATCTCCGACAACCAAGGAAATGACATGGAAATCGGGCAAGCCGTGCGCGAGGCCGTAGAATGGGCTTGCGAGCAAGACTTGCTTGACGGCTTTGTCCGCGAACAAAAGGAGAACATAATCGGCATGTGTTTGACAGAGTTCAATGAAGAAATCGCAATCCGCAACTGGCGGCAAGACGGCATCATCGAAGGCCGCGAACAAGGCATAACTGAAGGCATGCAGCGAAAGGCCGTGGAAGTCGCGCGAAATCTTCTTGCCATGAATGTCTTGACACCGGAACAAATCGCGCAAGCGGAAGGCTTGCCCCTAGAGCAAGTCCTTGCCCTGCAAAAAAGTCCGCTCGAATCTTCGTCAGAAAGACCTTAATAATTGTTTCGAGCGGTTTCACCGCGTCTTTCAGACGCTGCGCGACTTAGCGCCGCAAAACCGCAATCAAATCCCGCAACAAAAAAAAATCGGGCGGCCTCCCAAACGGAAGACCGCCCGCGGGGTGCGTCCACCAATACCGGCAGGCCTTCCCCCGCTAACGCTCCAAAAGCGGGGAACCGTTAGGCATTTCCATAATTTTGCGTCCACTCGGAACACAACGCCTCAAGCTCGGAAAAATCCAAGGTCATTTCCATCATTCTGTTTTCGCCAAATTTTTCTTTGTTGTAGGACTTGCGCATTCTGTAAATTCGAGCCGCAGACTTTTCTATTTTGTCTCGATTAGCGCGAATGAACATCATCTCGCTCTGCATAAGAATTTTATACCTCAAGTCGCCCTCGTCATTGACGGAAACTTCCTGCAATTCTTTTGGAGGAACAGGTATCATATAATTAAAGCGGATTGTTCCATAAAGAACATCCTTGCTCCGCATATACATTTTTATAAGGCTGTCATGCTTTATGGCTCCGTTCTTGTCGTAATCGGCCGGCTTTGGAGAAGACAAAGGAACAAAATATTTAAAGCCGCCTAGTTCCGCAAGTATGCCTATGTATTTTCTGTGATATGTTCGTGTTTCCGCTTTGTTTGACATTACATGCGGATTTTTCTCGCTCAGACAATCGATGTAGCGGTCAGAAATAACAAAGAACATTTTCGCCTCACAAAAAAGGCGGTCTTTCGACCGCCGTTATGTTCTCCAGTTTAAAGGCCGGAGCGTGCCTGAAATTATATCTTCCACTTTAAAGGCGGGAACGCGCCTGAAATTATGTTCTCCAGTTAAAGGGCCGGAGCGCACCCGATGCTTATAATATAATACAACCTGGCTGAAAAGTCAAGCAAAAAAAAACGGGCGGCCTCCCGTTACTGGAAAGCCGCCGCGCTTGCGCGAAATCCGCTCGATTGCCAGTCCGCGCGAGCGGGCCTGTGGATAATTTCCTATGCAAAACGGAGCGCAGCGACGTAAATAGCAATTATAGCCTTGCAAACATGCAACGCGAGCGGCGACCGCCCTCGCTTGCGTCCAGGCCGCGCCGACCATTACTGGATGGGCGCCCAGACCGCCGCTATTGCGCCGTGCGAACCACGCGGAAGCCCACAGTAAACGATCCGGTTCCTGAGGCGTTTTGATTTATGGCTCTAATGTTGGGGGATGGATCGGTATAAGATGATCCGCACACCACATGCAGCGTGTACGTGGAACTCGGCCTCGCCGGCCCATGCTCAGGGGTGTCGGTCTTAATGGGAGCAGAATACCAATCCCAGCACATTTCATATACATTTCCGCACATGTCGTAAAGGCCAATGCCATTTGGAAGCTTTGTCTTTACATCATGTACCTTGCCGCCGCTGTTGCCTTTACACCAAGCGTAGTTCGTGACCTCAGCTTCAGTTGGCGCTCCACCATATTCGTTAGGGGAAAGATCTGGACAGCCGCCACGCGCAAGGTATTCCCACTCCGCCTCGGAGGGAAGACGGTAGCCATTGGCCGTCCAGTCGCAAGTGACGGTGCTCCATATGTCGTCGTGCGGATAGCCATTCGGGGCGCAGTATTTTGCGTTAGCGCCTTCGCCTGTTTTTTTGACGCCCGTCCATTTCTTAGGATCTGTCTTCCCTTCAATTGTATAAACAGGAGCAAAGCCATCCGCAATGGAGCGCAGGTTGCAGTAGACAATCGCGTCGAACCAGGTCACTCGATATGCAGGTAAATTTGGACCTATTCCATATTGATCCGTCGGTCCAGAACTGTAGTACATACAATATGTTTCGTATTCCGACTGGGTCACCTCGTGGTCAGACACATATAGCGGGGGGAATGTAAGGGTTCTGCCTTGCACAAAGACGCGAGACTCAACCCCAGTGGGGGCTGTTACAGTCGCGCCTTGGATAAGCGCAAAGCCTTCTGGAACTGTTTGCACAAACGCAACCTCTATGGTAACGGCGTCTTTTGGCATTGTAAACTCGCGGGACAACTGCGCCAGGTCTGGCCAACCGATGCCTGACACTTGCTCCAAGGCATAGCCTGACTTTGGCGCAATGGTTATCGTTATGGCGGAATCCCATTCAACGTCGCCTCCGCTGGGGATTGCCGCGCCGCTGGCGGTGTATTTGGCGCTTACGGTTCCGCCGGTTCCAGCGTTCAAATTAAGCTTGAATGTTTTCTTTGTCCAGAACGCGTAAAGGTTTTTGTCGCTTGGACTGCCGCCGTCGATTGTGTAGCTGGCCTTGTCGTCATAATCCTTAGCTCCGCCGGGGCTAGAGGCCCAGCCCTTAAAGTCGTAATCCGTCTTTTGATAGCCGTTGGCGTTCAACGCCTTGGGAACGCCGTAGTAGAAAGTCTGGTCTGCGGTGGAACCGCTTGTAGCGCCGTTTCCATTAAACGTTACCGTATAGCTGTTTCGGTCGTAGTAAATTGGCACGACAGCGCTGCCGTCAGCCTTGATTTTTGCGTTGGCCGGGGAGCCGGCCTTGATTGTAAAGCCGTCGTAGTCCTTTGCGTCCGAGGATGTGACGTTTGTGTCGGTCCAAGTGGTTCCCGTCTTGGTCTCTGTGTCCGAGCCGACAAGCTCGTAGCTTGTCAAGTCGGCCTTTTGCTTGTAATGCTGAACCTTGTATTCCGTGTCGGCGTTAGGCGTCCACTGCGCGTAAAGGGTTGCAGGCGCGTCCGTCGTAAAGGCCGCTCCGTCGGCGTATGGAGTTCCGCTTGCGTCGGCGGCGGTGTTCCAGCCGGCGAATGTCCAGCCCACTATGGCAAAGCCGTTTGCGTTCAAGGCTTGCTGCGTGTTTACCGCAAAGATTTGCGGCTGCATCGAGCCAGACGACGCGGCCGTGTCGTCAGCCGCCGCGCCCGCGCTCTTGTTTTCGGCAAATGTCACTGTCGCAAGGAAGTCCACGTCAACCTTTACGCCCTGGCAATATGAAAGGTCTGGCATGACAAAGGTTTTTGGCGTTGCCGCCCTGTCGATGGTTTTTGGGTATCCATCGGGCTGCGGATTAAGCGCGTTTCCGGCAGAGTCAACCGCTGTAATAGTTATGTCTCCTGTCACCCAGCCGTCGTCGGGGCTGGGCGTTATGGTGACTTCCTCGCCCGCGATGGCCGGATTTCCTTGGTCGTCGCCCTCCGGCTTTGCCGTGGCGCTTCCGTGCTCGTACCTGTCGGGGATTTTAATGAAAAGAAGAGTGTCCCATTTGTTGGCCCACAAGGCAATGTCGCCGTTGATTCCGATGGTGGAAGAAAATTCCTGCGTAAGAAGCTCGTCCGTGTACCAGCTGTGGATTCTGTAGTTGGGACGCAAGCACGCGGCCTTTATTTGCGAAAGCGTCCTTACCGTAAGGCGGCTAAAGCTTTCGGGCGCGGACACCAAAGCGGGATCTATTGCGTCGTCGTTTTTGTTGTATGTTATCGAATGGACTTCGTCAACTTGGTCGCCGTCCGCGCCGCCCGCCGGGTTAAGGGTGGAGGCGCTCGTCTGTCCTTCCGCCACGCCAAAGTATTCGCGCCAAGTTCCCAAAAGGATTTTGCCGTCCTCTCCGCCGTAAAGGTCAAAGACCGCGCAGTAGACGCCCGCGTCAATGGAGGCGTTGAAATTAGCCGCCCCGCTTTCTATCGGAACGTCGATGTTGTCAAAGCCCGCGACAGGATCGTTGTCCAAGCTTCCGTCGTCATTCAGCTTGTAGACGCTGGCGGCCACGCGGTTGACTTGGCCGCCCTTTCCGCCGCTTGGAAGGTTTACCGTTATGGCGGCGCTTCCCTGTTGGCTTTGGCCGGAACCTGTTCCAACGCTTAAAAGGCGCAGGTTAAAGCTTAAAAGGTTTCCTTGGCCTTGGACTGTGTATGGAATTGTGTCGGAATATTGCGCGCCGCCAAGGGTTGTGGCCGTAAGCGTAAAGTTGTACGCGGCGCCTTTTTTTGCCGACACCTTGGCGACGTCCAGCTCTTGGCGCGCGTCGCTTTTTCCGTCGCCGCAAGACCAAGAAATTGGAGAGACGCCCTGCTGGGATGAAATTCCGCTAAGCTCAAAGCGGCCAAAGACCGCCTGCGCCGAGTCCGGCAGGGCCGAAGCGCTTACGCCGTCAGCCGCGCTTGGCGCAGAAGCCTTGTTTGCAAGCGAAAGCGTGACGTAGGCCTGGCCGCCGTCGTCCGGCTTTTGCGCGCCCGCGAGAGCCAACGCCATGTCGCCAGAGTCCGCGGCCTGCTGGCAGCCGGCCAAGGCCAGCGCCAAAAGCGCCAAGGAAAGCGCCGCGAGGGATTTTGCTTTATTTATCGATTTCTTTAAGTTTATCGCTTTCATAGTTTCCTCCTAGGATTAGTTGCTGGTCACGCGCAAGGCTGGGACAATGCCGCAATTATCGGTGGTTGCAAAAGTACCGCCAAGTTTTCCAAGATTATTACCCTACTCCAGTCGCTTTCTGGCGTGGCTGTCACTGTCGCTATGCGTTCCCCTGCGCGGCAAGCCGCTTCGGGTCGCTATGTCCGCCCTTCCGCGTCCGCTCCATTCGCAAGCGCGCTTGCGAACGCCTTGCGGCGGGGCTCCCAGCGCTAACGCTCAAAAAACAAATGTATTGTACAATGCCGGAAAACCTGCGAAATTTTTTTACGATTTTTTCAAAAAAACGCTAATTTTTGAACAAAAATGTCTATCTTATATGCATAAGGGAACCGCAAACGAGGTTCCCGTTTTTTTTACAGGAGGACAGAAATGTCAGAAACAAAAAATACAATCGAAGGCCAGCCGCAGCTAAAAATTCGCGCTTTTCATCGCCATTTTTGGCGAGGACGATGACCGCAGCAAGCGCTGGCGGCTGGACTTGTACAACACCCTGAACGGCACGAACTACACAGACCCCGACGCGCTAAAGCTCAACACAATCGAAAACGTCATTTTCGTAACGATGTACAATGACGTTTCCTTTTTGGTTGACAGCCAGATGACGCTTTACGAACAGCAAAGCCGTCCGAACGCCAATATGCCGCTGCGCGGATTTTTTTATTTTTCACAACTATATCAAAGGTTCATATCAGACAACAATTTTGACTTGCACCGCTCGTCATTGATAAAAATTCCTAATCCGCGCTTTGTCGTTTTCTACAACGGCGAGCCTGACCGCGCCGAGCGCTACGAGCTTAGGCTTTCCAGCGCGTTTGAACAAAAGGACGACTCTGGCAAATTTGAATGGACGGCGGATGTGATAAACATCAACACCAACAAGAACGAAAGCCTTGTCAAAAAATGCAAACCATTATATGATTATGTAAGGCTTGTGGGAAGGATCTCCGACAACCAAAGCCAGAAAATGGAAATCAGGCAAGCGGTGCGCGAGGCCGTTGAATGGGCTTGCGAGCAAAACTTGCTTGACGGCTTTGTCCGCGAGCAAAAGGAGAACATAATGGGCATGTGTCTTACAGAGTTCAATGAAGAAATCGCAATCCAAAACTGGCGGTATGACGGCATCATCGAAGGCCGCGAACAAGGCGCGCAGCAAAAGGCCGTGGAAAACGCGCTTACACTAGTTCGCGATTACAATGCCTCCCCAGAAGAAGCGGCGGAAAAGATGGGCGCGCCTTTGGAGCTTGTGCTTGACGCGCTCAAGCAGCCCTCCGCAAACTAACCGCAATCAAATCCCGCAACAAAAAAAAATCGGGCGGCCTCCCCAAACGGAAGCCCCCCCCCGCCCGCGTCTTGGGCTTGCGAACAGTCTTGTCGCAAGCCCGACGCCCCGGGGACGCCCACCGATAACGGTGGGCCAACCCCGCGGGGTATGCCTACCAATACCGGCAGACATACCCCGCGCCCCGCGCTTTTAGTTGCTGGTCACGCGCAAGGCTGGGACAATGCCGCAATACTCGGTGTTTGTAGTAGTAGAGCCAAGACCTCCACTATTATTTCCCTGTTGGGTCATGCACCATTTCGACTTAGAAGTATACAAATACGGAGAGCGGAGGGAATAAGCGACTCCATTAAACCATGCGCAGCCCCTTCCATAAGCATAGTCTGTGGCGTATCTTATTCTACTGGTGACTGCAGAGCTGGCAGTGCCGACATAGTCATAAAACTCTTTTGAGCTTAAAGCGAAAATCTTGTCGCTTGTGTTGCCGGCCACTCTTTCCTTTTGAGAATCCACGACAGCGCTTGAAGTATCAGAACTAGAAAGCACAGCGCTTTGCCAACTGTTGTCAACAGTGGTCGTAAGAATCTTGTCCCTTTCTTCCCCTGTGAACGCGGAATATAAAAATCCCTTTCCATTAAATTCGTTGTTATCGCTACCATCTTTGTTGTAGCTTATTCCGTTCAAGAAGGCGCGCAACCTGGAATGTTCATAGTTAAACGGATAAACATCTTTTCCGCCTATAGTTCTTGTTTGGGATTCATCACCATCATAAAAACAAACGTTCACATCCAAAGCGACTTCGGAAAGCAAAAACTTCACTCCCGATGTAGTTGAAAGGACGCGCCACTTTATCGGCTCCATCTTAAAGTATTTTTTTCCTCCGGTCATCGGGGTTCCATCACTCCATTTTTTTCCTTCTCCTGTACGATCTACCACGTTTTCAAGTTTGACATACCATTCGCCGTCGCTTCCCTTATAGCACTTGAACATGCCGACATTTTTGGTCTCAGCCCCACTGGGTATTGTTACGCCGCTCTTCATTATTGTCTGCGGCCAAAGTCCGAATTTAGCGTAAGTGGCGTTTTTGCCTGCGGTTCCGTCCGTTCCTGCGGGGAGCGGCGTGTAATCTCCGCTTTCGCAAGCGTCCTCAAATGTCGCGGTCACGGACACGGCTTTTGTTGGCATCGTGAATGTTTGCGGGCTTGCCGTTCCAATCGAAACGCCAGTCGCGCTTAGATCCTTCAAACGATACTTTTTGGCGTCGGATGCCGTCGCGGTTATTGTTATTTCCTTGCCCCATTCAACCAGCGTTCCGTTCGAGATTTCAGTTGTCGTTTCCTTGTCGACCGCCTTTATGCTTCCCTTTTCGGACGGGGTCGCGCTTAATGTAAGCGTATACTTTATTTTTTTGAACGTGGCGCTTACGCCGGCCGCGCTTGTTCCCATCTGGAATTTGTATTGTTTGTTTGAATCAACGTTTATTGGATTGCCGTCAACCGTGTAAGAGTCCTTCTCGTAATAGTTGGCGGGCGTTATCGTGAGCGTCACGGTGTCGCCGGTGGCGGCGGCGGGCGTTGAGCCGATTTTTGTATTGTATTGCGTCTCGACGGCGACAGTTCCGTTTGTTGTGGCGGCTACGTTCACCGCAAAAAGCTCTAGCATCGTCGGCTCGACCTTCACCTTGCTTCCATAAGGAAGGCTTGGCATTGTAAAGGTCTTTGAGGTTTCGGTTGCAAGACCGCGTTCGATTGTAAGCGGCCAGTCCGTCGGCTGCGGGTCAAGGTCATTGCCGTCAGCGTCGCATGCGGTCAGCGTTATGCCGCCAAAGGTCCAGCCGCTATCCGGCGTCAAGGAAAGCGTCACGGTCTCGTCGGCGATCGCGGGGTCGCCAACCGTTCCGCCTGCGGGCTTTGCGGTCATGCTTCCGCGCTCAAAGTCGGGGATGTATATCGCAATTTTCTCCGACCACTTGGCGTAAAGGTCAAGGGGCTCTTCCATTCCGCTTGTGGAATCAAAGGCTTGCGTCAATTGCTCGTCCGTGTACCAGCCCATCATTCTGTAGCCTGTTCTTGAAGAAAGGCTCTTTACGTATTCTTGGTCAACGACGGTGTGGCGGCTGTAGCTTGTCCGCGCGGTCACTGTGGCGGGAACTTCCGTACTGCCGTTTGGGTGGTATGTTATCGGCCAGGCGGTGTCGGCGCGGTCGTCGTCCGCCGAGCCGTCGATTTTTCCAAGCGTTCCGCGGCTTGTCATGCCGCCGGCGATTCCAAAGTATTCCTCCCAGTTTCCGATGACGGAGTCGCCCTGCGTACCGCCCCAAAGGGTGAACTTTGCAAGGTAGGGGCCCGGCTCCAGGGAGCCGCTGTCAAAGTCCGCCTTTTGCGCGACGATTTCCAGCCGCTGTTCCGGGCTTATCGGACTGGACTGGGGCGTTCCGCTTGCGTCGACTTTGTAGACGCTCACCGTAAGGCGGGTCACGTTGGCGGGAAGGTTAAGCGCGATTTGGGCGCTTCCGTCCTGCGCGCCCGCCGCCGCCGAGCCAAGGCCGCTTATCTTTAGGTCAAAGGCAACAGGGTTGTCGCCCTCGCCTATAGAGGAAGAAGTGGCTTTGGCAGAATAAACCGCGCCGCCTGTAGTGACCGCTGTAAGCGTAAGCTTGTACACCGCCCCCTCGCGCGCGGGGATTTGCGCCGCCTGCAAGTCGGCCACGGGGTCGTCGCATTGCGCGGGCGTGGTGTAAGAGATGTTCGTAAGGTCGCCCGCGGTCGTGGCTGTTCCGACAAGCTCAAAGCTTTTCCAAACCGCGTCGGCCGCGCTTGGCAAGGTGGTCTTGCTTACAAGGCCGCCTTGGCCGTCAAGGCTAAGCGTTATGTAGGCCAGTTTTTTTGAGCCGCCAAGCGCCTGCGCCAAAGAGCCGCCGTCCGCCGTCTGCTGGCAGCCAGCAAAGCCCAGCGCAAAAAGCGCCAAGGCCAGCGCCGCCGCGAGGGATTTTATTTTATTCGTCATATGATTTGTCTTTATTGCGTTCATAGTTTCCTCCTTGCCGGCTAGTCGTTGGGCAATTTGC
>ONET01000025.1:15277-71950 GCA_900316905.1 uncultured Treponema sp. | reverse complement strand
TTTTACGGAAGCCGTAAAAGTTTTTGGGCCTAAAATGCTTTCGTTTTCTTCAGCCATTTCTACGCAATCCATTTTACACTAACTTTTGAATAAAAACAATCGATTTTGGAAAAAAACTTTTGAAAAACGCGCGATTGCGCAAAATCTCCAAAAAATCCAATTTTGGCAAAAAAGCGAAAAATGAATTCACAAAAATAGATTAATCTGCTAGAATAGAGTGAATAGGCGTTTGAATATGGGAATGAGCGTTCGCGAGTTGTTTTTTTCAAGCAACGAAAAAGAATTATTCAAGCAAAACCGAGAGGCGGTAAACGAATTCTTGATTTCAGTGACTCGCGTGGCCGCCGTCATTTTGGGAATTCTCATGGCCTTTTTGGCCTTCATTTCATTCCGCTTTGGCTACACCGCTTCCTACAAAAGAGTCTATTTGCTTTTCTTCGCGCTTGACGCTTTTGTCTTTTCTTTGTCGTTTGTCTTTAAGGGCTTTTACAAAAAGCATCCGGTAATTTTGGTATACATATTCTTTTTGCTCTATATATGTTTTGCCATCAGCGCCAATTTTTCGTATGAGACGGATCAGGAATATGTTTCTGCCGTGGTCGTTGTTTTTATGATTCCGCTTTTGCTTTTGGACAGAACCTGGCGGGTCAATTTGCTGGTTTGTCTTGCGGTGGCGGTGAGCGCTTTCTTTTCGGTCAAATTCAAGGACAGGCATTTTGTCACTTCGGACTTGGTGAATCTTTCGCTGTACGCCTTTGCAGGAATTGTCATGGGAAAGAGCGTGCGCATGAACCGCTTGCATGGATTTGACGCTCAGCGCGTTCTTACGGTGGAACGGAACACGGACTCGCTTACACAGCTGCCCAACCGACGCAAATTGTTTGAGCATTTGCGAAACGGCATCAACAGCCTTTTGATGCGGCCTACCGGAATGTTCATGATGGATATTGACCACTTCAAGCAATTCAACGACCATTACGGCCACCGCTCGGGCGACATTTGCTTGGGCGAAATCGGCCATTGCTTTGCCGAATTTGGAGAAAAGCATAAGATTAAAATCTTCCGTTACGGCGGCGAAGAATTTTGCGCGCTTTGCTGGTCAAAGGATTACAAGGAACTGGGCGAGGCCGCCGAGGAGCTTTTGGAAGCCGTCCGCGCGCTGCAAATCAAATTTGACGTTCCTGAAAATCCGCTGGGAATTGTCACAATCAGCCTGGGCTACGCGGACTTTGACCAAAACAACATGAACTACGACTTTGAGAACATGATAAAAGTCACGGACGGCGCCCTTTACAAAGCCAAGTCGGACGGCCGCAACTGCGCCCGCGGCGCGCGATAGACAAAAAACGCGAAAAGCAATATCCTATAGGCATGAGCAACTCTTCAAAGAAAATTTTGATTGTCGTCGCCGCGATTCTTGTCGTGGCTTTTGCAGCTTACCGTTTTTTTGTAGGCAACTACAATTCCATCGTTGGCTATGACGAGGCGGTTGAGGCCGCTTGGGCGCAAGTACAAAACCAGTACCAGCGCCGCGTTGACTTGATTCCAAACCTTGTGTCCACCGTAAAAGGCTACGCCAGCCACGAAAAGGACACCTTTGTCCAAGTGACGCAGGCGCGCGCGGCGGCCGAGTCAATGGCCGGCGCCGGGGTTCCCAAGGACGCAGCCGAAATGGAAAAAATTCAGGCCGCGCAAAATTCATTGACCGCCGGCGTGCGAAACCTTTTGGTGGTCGCCGAAAACTATCCGGAGCTTAAGGCCGACCAAAATTTCTTGGCCTTGCAAGACCAGTTGGAAGGAACTGAAAACCGCATCGCGGTCGCGCGGCAGGACTACAACAAGGCGGTTCAAAAATACAACACCTTCATACGAAGGTTCCCGCAGAGTCTTGTGGCCAACCAGCATGGCTTTGAAAAGCGCCCGCAATTCGCGGCCAGTCAGGAAGCCCAGTCCGCTCCCAAGGTTGAATTTTAGTGAACTCAAAAAAGCTTGTCAAAAAACTAAACTTGTCAAATGAAGCGCTTGGCCGCGTGAGCCAAGCCGTTAAGCGCGCGGAAGAAAAGACCAGCGGCGAAATCGTCGTGGCGCTCGCGGCGGAATCAAGCGACTATTCGTTTTGGGAATTGTTCGCCGCGCTGCTCGCTTCGTTGCTTGCGGCCATTTGCGCGCTTCCGCTTGCCGACAAAATCCGCGCTTTTGACGAAGCCATAAATTGGACTTCAAGCGCGTGGACGCTTCCGGCCATTTATGTGTTCGCGGCCTTCTTTTTTGTCATTCCGTTTTTTTTATTGATAAACGCGATTCTTCCGCTTGACCGCCTTGTGATTCCAAAGGCCATAAAGGAAAAGGCCGTCAACGAAAGGGCCATGCGCGCCTTTTTGGAATGCGGCGTTTCTTCCACCCGCGAGCGCACCGGCATATTGATTTTTGTTTCTTACTTGGAAAAACAGGCGCGCGTCTTGGCCGACGAAGGCATCGCGAAAAAAATCGGGCCGGATTTGTGGCGTTTGATAGTTTCGGAACTTTCCGAAGAAATTGGAAAAAAGAACACCGAGGCGGCCTTTTGCGCGGCGGTTCAAAAATGCGGCGACCTTTTGGCGCAGTGCTTCCCTGCCGACCGGACCGACAATCCCGACGAGCTTGACAATGGAGTTGTGATTTTAGAACGATGAAAAAATTTTTGTTCGCGCTTGCGGCGGCCGCTTTTTTTGCCGCCCCGTTTTTTTCGCTTGAGGTTCCGCAACTGGAAAGCCCTGTCATGGACCTGGCCGGAATAATGACCCAAAAGGGGCGCGCCGACTTGCAGGAATACCTTTTGGCCATAGACCAAAACTCCGCCGCGCAAATCGCTGTTCTTACCATTCCGTCGTTGGAAGGCGAGTCGCTGGAGGAATACGCGATAAAAGTCGCGCGCGAATGGCAGCTGGGCGACGCCGAGAACAACATGGGCGTTTTGCTTTTGGTCGCATTTAAAGAAAAAAAGATTCGCATAGAGACAGGCTACGGCGCGGAAGGCGACCTTACCGACGCAAAATGCGGCTTGATAATCAGGAACATAATGGCGCCGGACTTTAAGGACGGAGCCTATTCAAACGGAATCACTGCCGGCGCCAAGGCAATCGCGAGCGTTCTGGCGCCCGAAGCGGCGGGCGGAGAGCTTTCGCTTGGCGACGACGACGACGATTTTGATTTTCCGGCGGCGGCCGCCTTGTCGCTTTTCTTCATTTTGTATTTTGTGATGTTCAGCGGAAGCATGGCGACAAAGTTTAGTTTTTTAAGCTGGCTTCCTTGGGCTTCTTGGTTCATACGCCACGCGGGAAAGGGCGGCTCGGGCAGCTCGTCCAGCTCTTTTTATTTTGGCTCCTCAGGCTCTTCCGATTTTGGAGGTGGAGGATTCAGCGGCGGGGGCGGCGGCTTTGGCGGCGGCGGAGCGTCGGGCGGCTGGTAAGAATTTTTTGACTAGTGTTTTTGAAAAAAAATAATAAAAAAAATCAAAATATTTTGAAAAATAGAGCGAAAACTTCAAAAAAACATATATCTTATAGTCGGGTAGGAAAGGAGATTTAATGCGAATGCAGGCTGGACTCTTTGGTCAAAAACATTCAAGCCGCGATTACACAAAGGCGCAGTATTGGGGAAAGAACCAATTCAACTCTTCTTTTCCCGCTTCGCTCGTCGCCTATATGTCGTCAAAAAATATTCCGCTTGTTTATTTGAAGACAGACAAGAAAAACAATTTGATTCACGACTATATTTCTGGAAAGGAACTCTTCAACATAGACCCGCTTTCTGACAGCGCCTTTTACAATTTTGAAGCAGGATATTCCGCCTATGAAAAATTCTACACTGGCGACCGAGAAAAAATCGATCTTGTGATGATGAATCTCGAAACTGGCGAAAACCTTTGCGGTTTGGAAGTCAAGCTGACCGCGCTTCCAGATAACACGACAAAAAAATTTGACGAAGACAAATATAGCTGTGAAATAGTGATGAGGCCTCCGACAATTTGCTTTTTGGCTTGCTCAATTTGCAAAAATTATGAAAACAACAAAGAGCGCCTTAGGAAGCTCATCGCTGGGGTTCCTAAAATCAACCATTGGGAAACGGCGGAGGAAGTCGCGCCGCATTACAAGGCGATAGAGGACGTTGTTTTGAACGTCGCTTCTGACATGAGCAAAAAACAAACGCCGCTTATTTTGCAGCCTGTGTGGAAAACCGTAAAGGACAAAATGCAGCTCGCCGACGATTGTCTGGATACCTTTGTTTGGTCAAATTTGGCGGTTTTGCAAATGTGCTTGAAGGGCGAAGAAAACTCTGGCACGGAAATTTCTCGCTTTCAGCGGACGATTGTTTGGATTTACAAAATGCTGTTTGACTTTTGCGCTTATGAAAAATTTGATTATGTTGAAATTATAAAAAATCATTCCTACGGAAACGCAAACGACAAGGCCTTTGCAATATCAGGAATTCAAACCCACAAATTTCTTGCAAGTCCTGAACTGACGCATCCAAGAATAAGCAAAAATGAAATCAAGAATATAATACTTGGCGGCGGGCAGAATATGCTTAGCCCTGAACGGAGATTTGACGCCGTTCTGTTTTACAGTCCTGAAATTTTCAAGTGAGGCGTGAATGAAAGTTGTTGATTTGTTTTGCGGTTGCGGCGGCTTGAGCCTTGGCTTTATCAAGGCGGGCTTTGATGTTTTGGCTGGCTTTGACTTTTGGGACGACGCGCTTGAAGTTTACAAAAAAAATTTTTCTCACCCTGTGATAAAGCAAGACTTAATGAATGTAGAGGAAGCCTCTGAAAAAATTCGCGCTTATGGGCCGGAAATGATTATCGGCGGCCCGCCTTGCCAAGACTTTTCTTCGGCGGGAAAGCGCGACGAAAACAACGGCAGGGGCGACCTTACGGTTTCTTACGCGAAAATAATTTCAACAGTTCGTCCGCAATGGTTCGTGATGGAAAATGTTGAACGGATTAAAAAAACCCAAAAACTTGTTGACGCAATCGCGATATATAAAAACGCCGGATATGGCTTGACATACACTGTCCTTGACGCAAGTCTTTGCGGCGTTCCACAAAAACGAAAACGCTTTGTGATGGTTGGACGCTTGGGCGCGAAAGATAATTTTATGCTTTCGCAGTTGAATGGGAACCTTGCTAAAAAGCCGATGACAGTCGCAGATTATTTTGGTGATAAACTTGATATAAAGTATTATTACCGTCATCCTCGTAGTTATGTCCGCCGCGGCATTTTTAGCGTGGACGAGCCAAGTCCAACAATTCGTGGCGTGAATCGACCGATGCCCGCAGGCTATGAATTGCGTCCCAACGATCCTGTGAAAAGCAAAGATGGAATAAGACCTTTGACAACGGCTGAACGCGCGATGGTTCAAACTTTTCCTGAAGATTTTGTTTTTCTTGGCTCAAAGACAAACCAAGAGCAAATGATTGGAAACGCTGTTCCCGTCAATTTGGGAAAATATGTAGCAAATGCGATAAAATCCTATATTGATAATACAAAGGACGAAAAAGAAAATTCCGAGAAAAGGGAAATAGCTTAATTCAGCAAAGTAAAGGAGCCATTTAGATGCAACAAATAATCACAAGTCTTTTAGAGACGGACATGTACAAGTTCAGCATGGGGCAGGCGATATTCCACCAGTTCCCCAGCTACATGACGATGTGGGACTTTAAGTGCCGCAACAAGGACGTAAAGTTTACGCCGGAAATGGTGGAAGAAATCCGCAGCCAGATAAAATCATATTGCGAGCTTTCGTTTAACGAGGACGAATTGGGCTACCTTAAAAAAATCGAATGGATTAAGCGCGACTACGTTGACTACTTGCGCTTGTGGCATCCGCGCTTTGAGGAATTTAAAATCCGCGCGACGGATTCCGGCTGCGGCCTTGAAATAGAAACCTTTGGCACTTGGGCCAACACTTCCTTTTACGAAATCCCCACGCTGGCGATTGTGAATGAAGTTTACTTTAGGATGGCCAACGACTATGGCGAGCTTTACAAAAGCTTCAAGGAGCGCGCCGACAAAAAAGTTGCCGCCCTTGTTGACGGAACTTGGAACATCGGAGGCTTTTCGGAATTTGGAATGCGCCGCCGCCTTAGCTCCGAGGCCCAGGAATACGTGATTCAAAAAATTTTGGACGCGCAAAAAAACGGCGGCTTCAAGGATTCCTATTTTGTGGGAACAAGCAACGTCTTCCTTGCAAAAAAGATGGGCGTAAAGCCAATCGGCACGATGGCGCACGAGTTTGTCCAATGCGTGGGCCAGGGCGACAGAAAGCATAATCCCGCCTACTCAAACTGGTTCATGCTTGAAGCCTGGGTAAAAGAATACGGCGTCCTTAACGGAATCGCCCTTACCGACACCGTTGGCACCGACGTCTTTTTGCGCGACTTTAGAAAAACCTACGCCACGCTCTTTAGCGGCGTGCGCCACGATTCGGGCGACCCCTACGCTTGGGGCCAAAAGCTAATCGACCACTACAAGTCGCTTGGCATCGACCCAAAAACCAAAAGCCTAATGTTCAGCGACAGCCTGGACTTTGAGCGCGCGTCCGCCATTTACGCGCATTTTAAGGACAAGGCGCGCGTGGCTTTTGGCATAGGCACCTACCTTGCCAACGACACCGACGTGGAGCCGCTCAACATCGTTATGAAAGTCACCGAATGCAACGACGGCCCCGTGGCCAAGCTTTCCGACGTTGAAGGAAAGAACATGTGCAAGGACCCCGCCTACATCGACTACCTTACGCGAGCCATCAACTGGCGCTTGGAGCACAAGGAACTGGACTTTTAAAGATTCCCCTAAATTCTGCCGAAAATCTAATGATAGGGATAGCCACGCCCGCGCGGCTTCCTTGCGCTTTGTTCAACACATATATAGAACAAAGTCGCAAAATTCATTATAATTGTATAGTTTTAAAATAGGGGCAGATTTTGGCAGACGAAAACGAAAAGAAGGAAAAGGGCGAAAAGACGCTGACAGTCCGATTCCCGATAAGCATCAAGCTTGTGCTTATTGTTTCAATCTTGATAATAATCTCGCTTGGTTCCATCACCTACTTGGTAAACTTTTTTGTAAGCGACGACGTCCGCATCACCGCGGAAAACACAAACTTTGACGCCAACACAAGGTCCGCGAATGTCGTGAAAAACACCATCACGCAAATGCGCTCCAACGCCCTTCTTTTGCTTGACGTAATCGCAAACTCCAGCGGCTCCGACTATGTGACCCGCAGCTCGTCGTCTCTTTACTTTGACCGCAACCCCGACATCGCCGCCATCGTGCTTTTGTCGCAGAACAACTTCAAGCGCGGCGACTTTGACTTGCGCTTGGTCAACAACAAATTCTTCGCGCAAAACGAATTGGACGAAGACCAAATCGAAGTCTTTGTTTCAACCGAGCGCGAGGCCATCGAAGGCTCGTTTGGAAAGGAAGTGACGGTCTTGAACGCCACGCCTTTCTTTAACTTTGGAACGATCGCGCTTGTCTTGCCTTGGAACGGCTTGGGCCGCGACGACGCGGTTGTAATCATCGCCTCGTGCGAATCTTTGACTTCGTCGTTTGGCGGAGGCTCGGCCAGCACGTCATTTGTAATCAACAACCGCGGCGACGTTTTGATTCACCCGGACTTTGAGACGATGCAGCTTAACGCCAACTTTTCCGACTCGCCGCTCGTAGTCCAAATGCGAAAGAACAACGACGAAAACCGCCAGATTCTTTACACCGACGCTGACGGAAAAGAATATTTTGGCGCCTACCAAAAATTGGAGTTGGGCGACCTTGGCGTTTTGACGACAGTTCAGTCTGAATTGATTTTTGAAAACGTCCGCGCCACCACAAAGCGAAACATTTACCTTACGCTGGCGGTTTTGTTCGTGTCGATTATTTTTGTTTGGTTTTGGTCATTGTCCTTGAGCCATCCGCTAAAAAAGTTGACGGCGGCCAGCGCGCAAATCGAAGCGGGCGACTACGACGTGCGCCTTAAGGCGCGAAGCCACGACGAAATCGGCGTGCTTACCCAGTCCTTTGGAAGAATGAGCGCGGGCCTTGCCGAGCGCGAAAGATTGAAGGACACTTTTGGCCGCTTCATCAACAAGGACATCGCCGAAAAGGCCGCGCGAGGCGAGTTGGCGCTTGGCGGCGAGACAAAGACTTGCACGGTATTCTTTAGCGACATCCGTTCCTTTACGGCGATTAGCGAAAAGCTTGAGCCGTTTGAGGTTGTTGAATTTTTGAACCAGTACATGACGCGCATGGTCGCCTGCGTGAACCAGACCAAAGGCGTGGTTGACAAATTTATCGGCGACGCGGTAATGGCCGTTTGGGGAGCGCCTGTCACAAGCGGAGACCCGGCGCTCGACGCCTTGAGATGCGTGAGAGCCGCGCTTATGATGCGCGCCTCCTTGCGCGAATTCAACGTGGGCCGGGGCGGCGACAAAAAGCCGATTATCAGAATCGGCTGCGGCATCAACACGGGGCCTGTAATCGCGGGCCAGATTGGTTCCAACGAAAGAATGGAATACACGGTAATCGGCGACACGGTAAACTTCGCGTCGCGCACGGAGTCGCTAAACAAGCCGCTCCACACCGACATTCTGTTGACCGAAAACACTTACGAATTGATAAAGGACTACGTGCTTGTGGAGCAAATGCCTTCCGTGACCGTAAAGGGAAAGGAAAAGCCTGTCCACATGTACGCTGTCATAAACATGCCCTACGCGGAAGACATTCCTGGCGCGGGTAAAGACGGGCCAAAGACAATGGCCGAGGTTCGGGATTTGCTAGGAATAGACGCTCCCGATTTGGCGACGGTAAACTTGGATGAAGAAGAAAAGAAGTACAAGATCCAAAAGTAGCGTTCTTGGATTTTTCTTGACATTTATATTTCTTCTCACTTGCGCGGGCGGCGCGGCTTGGAGCATAAAGAAATTTTATGAAAGCCTAAACGCCTCGCTTACAAAGCTTAACGAAAAGCCCATCGCCACAATCACCTTTAAATACAAGACGGCGCAAAGAAAATTTGAGGAGCGAATGATTTGGGACCGCTTGCGCCAACATTCGCCGGTTTACGACGGAGACACAATCCGCACGGCCGCGGGAAGCGAAGCGACGATTTACTTTGAGGACGGAAACGTCATGGACTTGGGCGAAAACACGATGGCCCAGGTCTTCTTCCACGACGGCCATGTTGAGACAAGCGTTTCGGGCGGAACTTTTGTAGTCAACTCAAGCGGCGCGGCCAATGGAGCCGTCGTCAAGACCGCCGGCTCCAGCGTTGTGGTCAGCGCGGGCTCGGCGATTTCCGCAAGCGTTTCCGACGGCGGCGGAACAAAATTCAATGTGGCCAGCGGCGAGGTTGTCTTTACCGACGAAAACGGCTTGGCCCGCGCGATGGGCGAGGGCGACGGAATAGCGCTGGACTCAAACGGCGACGAGCAAATTATTCCTTTGATTACAGTTTCTTCGCCGGCGCCCAACGCCAAGCTTTTGGCCTTTGCCGGAGACGCCCTATCCGTTGACTTTAAATGGGCGGTTCAAAATTTGGACAAGGACGACCATCTTGTTTTGCAAACTTCGCGCGACAAGAAGTTTGAAGCTGTGGAACAGACGCTTGACCTTAAAGGCTTGTCTGAAATCTCAGTTGAATTTGGTGAGGGCGTTTCTTACTGGAGGCTCTTCCCCAGCAAGGCCGGCCCCGCCTACAGCGCGCAAAGCAAAGTTAAGGTTTTGCCCGCTCCGCCGCCGCAGCTTATCGCGCCTGAAAGCCGTTCCACATACACATACAAAAGCAAGTTTCCCGACGCGCGCTTTTCTTGGTCGGCCAACGATTATGTGACCGCCTACGATTTTGAGGTCGCCGACAATCCCAAAATGGAAAACCCAGTCATCAAGCAAAGGACCACAACGCCTTCCAGCATCGTTTCCACTTTGGGAAGCGGAACTTGGTACTGGCGCGTGACTCCGTTCTACACGATGAACAACATAGGCCTTGCCGCGCCCAGCGAAACGCGCGCCTTTACGATAAGCCAGCGCCAGGGCTTGGAAGCGCCGGAATTGATTTTGCCCGCGCAAAACGACAGGATCAACACCGCGCTCAAAGACCAAATAATTTTCTCTTGGAAAAACAATCCCGAAGCGATTGGATACGAAATAAAAATTTCGCAAGACCCTGAATGTTACGACGTTAAAATTTCCGAAAAGCCAAAGACCAATTTCTTTACCGTAAAGCCTTCAAGCTTTGACATGCAGGAAGGAACTTGGTACTGGCGCGTGACTCAATACGACGCCGACGGCGACATTTCCGAGCAGTCGGAAGTCAGGAAATTCACGACCGACAAAGTGACGTTTGAGCAGCGCGCGGTTTATCCGCCGGACAACTTTGTCACGCTTGACACAAGCCTCGCGGAGCTTCGCTTTACATGGAAGACAAACATTCCGGGCGACAACAAATTCCAAATCGCCCGCGACAAGGGTTTTAATGATCTTGTAGTTAACGTTGTGGATAATGAAAGAAGCTATCAAGGCGCCTCTCTCGCGGGCGGCCAGTATTATTGGAGAATAAGCTCCGCGACTTCGCCCGAGCAATATTCAACTGAGCCCCGCGCGCTGCGAGTTGCCGCTCAGCTTACCGCTCCGGTTTTGACATACCCGCGCAAGAATGATTCTTTGGTCTTGCGCTCAAAGGGCATGACGCGCTTTGCTTGGCTTCCCGTGGCGGAAGCGGATTACTATCAGTTCAACTTTTACGCAAAGGGAAATCCCGACGAGCCTATTGTTTCGGAACTTTTAAAAACTGCCTATAAGCCGCTTGATTTGTCGGAACTTAAGGACGGCGAATATTCTTGGTCGGTCCAGGCCGGCGTTGAGCAAAGCGCCATAAGCGCGCGCCGCGTAAGTCCCAGGACTGAAGGCTCCTTTAAGCTGGCCCAGCTTAGAACAATCCGCTTGCTCTATCCAGCCGACGGCGCGGCGGTTGACGGCTTGAACGCCTTGGCTTACCCGGACAGCGCGCGTTGGGATTGCGAGCAGGAGCTTAAGCAAAGCGTCTTCACGCTTTCAAAAAATCCCAACGGATATTCAAATCCGATTTTCACGTCGCGCAGTCCTGCCCGCGTCATTAGGCTGCCGCGCCTGGAGCCCGGCGTTTACTATTGGACGGTTCGTGGAGCCAACCTTGCCGGCCTTGACGCGTCGGCGGAACGGCCTCGCTCGTTTACCGTAAAGGCGATTCCAGCGCTTGCGGCTCCGCGCCTTTCTTCTCCGTCGGCCAACATGGTTTACGGCGCGGCCCAAATCCGCGCGTCTCGAAAAATCGTTTTCGCTTGGCAGCCTGTGCCCGGCGCCACAAACTACGACTTTACGCTAAGAAACGACCGCGGACAAGTTTTGATAAGCAAGAGCCTTAAAGAGCCGCGCTACGAGTTGGCCGACATGGCGGAACTAAAGAACGGCCGCTTCACTTATTCGGCGCAGGCAAGCCAAATTTTGCCGGACGGAACTTTGGCGCGGCGAAGCGCGGCAAGCGGCGGCGCCTTTGCGATAAACTTGCCAAAGGCCGCCGACATCGTGATTGACGACACAGGAGTGCTCTATGGCAATTAGAAAGCTCCTGGCCGCCGCGCTTGTCCTTGCGTGCGTTTCGTTCAACGCGGCCGCGAAAAAATCCAAAGCCGCAGAAAAAGAAAAAGCCGCGCCGGCTTTAGAGGCCGCCGACAATTCCGGCGCTTCCGACAGTTCCGACAAAGACGCGGCCGTAAAAAATGACGGCGCGGAAGGAAATGACGCGGAAGACAAGGACGCGGCGGCTTCCGAAACTGGCGGCGAATCCAACCATTCGCGCTACACGATTTCCGCGATAGAGGCGCCGGAGCCTGGCCTTAACTACTATGTCACCAAGGACGAAAAGGACAACGTGAAGTTTGTCCAAAAATTAAGCTGGAACAAAATTTCCGACATCAAGCATTATCACATAACAATAGAAAAAAATTCCGAGGCCGGCTGGACTCCGGTTTTGGAAAAAGACTTGAACGAAAACAAAATAGAAGTTTCTTTGCCGGCCGGAAACTACCGCTTCCAAATCGGAGTCGTAAACCTTTTTGACCAGCTTGAAAAAAGTTCCGACTGGAAATTCTTTGAAGTCCTAAAGGCCACGCAGCCAAAAATCGAGGCGATGCAAACCGACTCCCTTTACTTGAATTCCAAAAAGGCCACCGGCCTCTTTACCTTGCGCGGCGAAAACTTGACCGAAAGCACGATTTTTACGATGGAGCAAAGGAATAGCGAGCCTCCAAAAATTCTTTACGGAAGAATCGCAAGCATTTCCCCCGACGGACAAAGCGCCGACGTTCAATTTGACCTTGCCGAAATTTCCGAAGGCAAGTATGAAATCTACGCGCAAAACCCCGGCGGCCTTAGCGTCATTTCAAAGTCCATAACGATAAAAAACAAAAAGGACCGCAACTGGAGAATCGCCTTTAGCGCCGGCTACACTTTGCCCATGACTTTCTTTGACGGAACTTTCAACAAGTACACAAAAAGCAATTTTTATCCGATTTCTGGAACGGCGCGCGCAAGCCTCATTTCATTCCATACAAAGTACGGAAACTTTGGATTTGGCCTTAACGGAAATTTCACGCGCTTTTCCGCCGACACCGAAAACTATTCGCTTGGCGGCTATTACGCCAACGCGCTTTTGGGCGCGCTATGGCAAAAGTATTTTATTCCCGAAAAGCTTTGCCTTGAGGCGCGCGTTGGAGCGGGCGCGGCCTACATGTTTGGAACGCGCTTCACGAATAAGAAATTCACGTACAAAAGCCCGGAAGTAAAAAGTTTGGCGCTTGCCTTTGGCGGCGGTTTGGGTTTACAATATCATGTTGGAAAACATTTTTATGTGGAAGGCGCCGTTGACTTTGTGGACGCTTTGTTTGGCGGAATGAATTTAGGAATGATTTATCCGTCGATTTCTGTCGGAGGAATGTTTTGATTAAACAAAAGGCGATTGTCCTTCTTAGAAAAATTGTTTTCTCCGTTTTCGCGTCCGCGTGTCTTTTTTCTTGCAAGAATTTTGAAAGCGACTTGGGCTCTTTTTTTGAAAGCTACGGAAACGTCGCCAGCGTCAAGTCCGTCACATACAGCAGGCCGCTTTACACGGGCGACGGCTCTTACGCCATCGACTCTGACAGCGACTTTACGGTCAGCTACATAATCGACAATCCGGGAAACTTTTCTCTTTTAATTGCCGGAAACTCCAGCCACACAAAGTTGGAGTCAAACTATTTAATCACGCGCTCTTACACGGCGGCGGAGCTTGCGGCTTTGGAGCTTGCGGGCGGAAAAATCACCACAAGCTTTATTTTGGCCGCCCTAGCCCCCAACGGAAAATGCCTTCCGCAATGCTCCTACAACGGCCCCGACATTTTGTGCAACTCGCCGCCGCCCGCAATCAACAACGCGATGGGGCAAATGCAAAACGACCCCGCCTCTTCCATAAACGAGCGCTTGGTGGTTTGCGTTCAGCTGCCGCTTTTAAGAGGAGCCTTGGATTGGAAAAGTTTTGTCGTCACGGACAAGCGGACCGAAACTGTCCACAGCTATGACTTTGCCAAAATCGACGGCTCTAGAACTAACGTCATACAAAACGGAACTGAATCCAACGGCTGGACCATTTACAATTCCGCGAACCCGCCGTCCATGATGGGGCCAACATATTCCGGCGGTCCGACGTTCAGCTGGATGACGGGCGAAGGAGCGGTTTACTACATTGTCACGGACGTAAACAATTTGTCCAGCGTGGAGCCCTTCCAAATTGCCCTTACGCTAAAAGACGACAGCGGCCTAACGAACCCAATCGAGATTCCAAGCCACGCCGTAAAGCTTGCGCCGCCCACTTGCAACATCAATGTCGCAAGCGTTTCCAACACGCTTGACCAAGCCTATGTTGAGTTCATAATCCACGCTCCTGCCAACGCGAGCGACGCCACATTGCATTACGCGATTGCAGACTCCAGCGGAAACCCCGTGGCCGACACAAGCGGAAGCGCGACCGAGCATGTGGGCGACGCTACGTTCCGCCTGTATCCAAAACTTGACGGAAGCGCGGAAAATTACACGATAAGCCAGACCTACGCCAGCAAGACCGGCTGGATGGACAGCGACGACGCGGCGGCGACCTTTGGCGGCGGTGGAACAATTTCTGTAACAGGCGTCCAGCTTAGCGCGCCGACTTGCAATTTGGTTGACGGCCAAACATATCCGCAAGAGACCGAGCTTGTAATCACAAGCCCCGAAGCGGCGGACGTCGGCTGGATCTACAACATAAACAGCGGAGCTTTCATTACGGGCAGCGCTCCAAGCCCCGCCAGCATAAGGCTTGAGGAAGCCGGCGCTTACGCCTTCGCTTATTACACGCAAAAAGACTATTACGAAAAATCCGCCACCGTCAATATGACTTTTGACGTTTCCCTGACCGCGCTTTATGTGGCCAGTTACGGTTTGGACACCAACGCGGGAACAAAGGCATATCCCTTTGGAACGATTCAACACGCCATAGACACATTCGCCGCCGGCTCAAGCCCAAGCTCGCCCGACAACAGCGTTTACATTTTGGACGACATGACAAGCATCAACGGCCTTACCTCTATGGGAAGCGGCTATGTGAACATCGTGGGCTGCAACGGCGGAGAGTCCGGCGTTCCGGGAACTCCCGTCGCTTTGTTCTGCGCTCACGACAAGACTGTCATTCAGCTTTCAGGCGGAACCATGAGCTTGCGCGCCGTCAGCATTACCGGCATAGACGGAACTTCAAACGGCGCAGTTTATGTTTCTGGCGGAACTTTCATATTGAAGGACAAGGTTACGATAACCGGAAACAAAAAGACCGACGGCACCGCGATGAACGTGAACATTGGCTCCGGCGTGATAACGGTTGACGCCGCCGGCCTTGGCGGAACAAAAGTCGGCGTGACTAGCGCTTCCGCTCCGAGCCTTGGAAGCCCGGTTGAAATCACAAGCGGCTACGGAATAAGCGCGAGCGCGTCTGACAGCCCCATGCTGCACTTTGCAAGCGACAACGCAAGCTATGGAATAGGCCTTAACGCCGCCGGAACGGAAGCCGCGCTTGTAACAGGCGGCGGCTCCATCGACATCGGCGACATCGCGAGCGTAAGCTTTGCCGCCGCGGGCTCGGCCGGCGTTTACACCGTCAAAGCCACAGCCACTCCCACAAGCGGAAGCCCGCTTGACATAACAAGCGAAGTGACGGCCTGGTCGCTAAAGCTTTACTACCTTAACACTTACACCGGAATGACTTCCGCCACAAACATGATGGACTTGTCCGCGCTTGGCGAAGGAACATACATAATGAAGATAAGCGCGGTCTACGGCGGAAAGACCTATTCAGGCGAAGTGGAAATTAAGATTAGCGAACCAATGCCGGCGGGCCTTGTCCTTATTCCCCACGGAAACTTTAAGCGAGCCGAATCGTCAAGCAATCCTGCGTACACAGTGACATTGACCAAAGACTTCTACATTTGCGACCACGAAGTCACCCAAAAAGAATGGTTTGACGTGATGGGCGTAAAGCAAGAAGACATGTACGCCACGGACTATGGCCGGGGAGACAACTATCCTGTCTACTATGTCAACTGGTACGCGGCGATAGCCTATTGCAACAAGCGCAGCGTTAAGGAAGGCCTTACCCCTTGCTACACCGTGAGCGGCGTGTCGGATTGGGGAACGCTTGATTTTGCCAGCATCCCCACATCAAGCAACTCCACTTGGAACGCCGCCACCTGCAACTGGACGGCCACCGGCTATCGCCTGCCCACCGAAGCCGAATGGGAATACGCCGCGCTGGGAGCCTACAAGGACAACTCACATTGGACCGGCTACATCGACAGCAATCACCCGAGCGCCAATGTTTTTGCGGGCTACGACGAAACAAATGCCCTTGGCGACTACGCTTGGTACAGCGGAAACGCCTCAAGCAAAACGCATGAGGTGAAGAAAAAGAACGAAAACAGCTACAGTCTTTATGACATGAGCGGAAACGTGAGTGAGTGGTGTTGGGATTGGAGGGACAACTACGACAGCGCGAACGTGACCGACCCCACCGGCGCTCCGTCCGGCTCTGGCCGCGTCTACCGTGGCGGCAACTGGAGCAGCAGCGCCGGCATCTGTTCGGTTGCTGACCGGGGCGACTACAACCCGTACAGCCGCTACAATTATATTGGCTTGCGCGTGGTCCGCAACGCGCCGTAGCTCCGGTATGTCGCTTCGCTAATTTTGCTTGTGGAAGTTTATTCAACTGCGCTCTTGCGAGCGCTAGCAATCAAGGCGCGCTTGCGCTTAAAGCCTTGACTCGTCGCTTTTGCGGGTGTATAAGGGATTATACACCCGCAATAATTTGTTGACAGGCCTAGTTTGCGGGGGAGGCTTGCGCGGCTTTTAGCGCTTCAAGAACCTTGTCCAAGGGAGCTCCCATCTTTTCCGCCGCCAGTTCTGGAGACGCGCCAAATTCTTGAACTCTGTCAAACACATGCCGATTATGTTCTCCTTTTGTTCGCGGACAAAGCCGTCAAGCAAGTCTTGCTCGCAAGCCCATTCAACGGCCTCGCGCACAGCTCGGCCGATTTCCATGTCATTCCCTTGGTTGTCGGATATTCGCCCCACAAGCCTTACATAATCATATAATGGTTTGCACTTTTTGACAAGGCTTTTGTTCATGCCGGTGTTGATGTTTATAACGTCCGCCGTCCACTCAAATTTGCCGGAGCCGTCCTTTTGCTCAAACGCGTTTGAAAGCCGCATCTCGTAGCGCTCGGCGCGGCCAGGCTCTCCGTTGTAGAACACGACGAAGCGCGGGTTTGGAATCTTTATAAGCGACGAACGGTGCAGGTCCAGTTTGTTGTCGGATATATACCTTTGGTATAGTTGCGAAAAATAGAAGAGACCTCTTAAAGGCATGTTAGAATTGGGGCGGCTTTGCTGCTCGTAAAGCGTCATTTGGCTGTCGACCAAAAACGACACGTCGTTGTACATAGTTACGAAGATGACGTTTTCGATTGTGTTTAGCTTTAGAGCGTCGGGGTCTGTGTAGTTCGTGCCGTTGAGGGCGTTGTACAAGTCCAGCCGCCAGCGCTTGCTGCGCTCCGTGTCCTTGCCAAAGATGGCGATGAAAAGCCTGTCGCGGATTTTGGGCTGCGGCTGGCCTTGGATTATGTTTTGCGTTTCTGACATAAAATATCTCCTTATAGTTTTTATGCCCATAAGATAGACACGATCGCGCGTTTTCGCGCCTGTTTTTTGGAAAAATCGTAAAAAATTTTCGGAATTATGCGCTTGCGAAAGATTGCCGGGTCAAGCCCGGCAATGACAGGGCGGCCCGCAATTTTGGTCTTGCGAAAGATTGCTGTGTCTTGCCACCCCCAGCGCAAATTCCTAGACTTTTTGCGCTTTCTGTTGTATAATAAAATCCAAACGCGCAAAAAAAAGACGGGCGCTTTTTGGCGGAAAATTGCGCCGTTTTGGGCGTTAAATGCCGATATTTATATAGAAGAAAGGGCGATTTTTTTGGCTAAAAAAGGCTTTTTTAGGACAGCAAAAGCATTCTCTTGCGCGGCGGCGATTTTTGCGGGAACGCTGGGCGCGGCGTTTTTTGGCGCGGTCTTCTCTTCTTGCGAAAACATGGGCGGCGATGTTTCCGCGCCGGCGCTTTTTACGCAACAGCAGGCGGGCGTCTCTGCGGCTGGCCGTTCGCTTGGAAGGGGCAGCGTCACAGGCAAAATAAGCCAGTCGCCCGCCTCCAGCAATTTTAGCGCCTCCAGCAATTCCAGTTTGTCCAACGCCGCCGCCTCTTACGATTCCAGCGCCTCCACCGATTCCGCCTCCAGCAATTCCGCCGCTTTAGGCGTTTCACAAAGCGTTGTTCCAACCTTGGGCGACGTCACAGGCTCAATCGTAAGCTACACCGTAAGCGCTTGGGGAACAAAGGCCGACGGAACGGTGGTTCCCGAAACAAGCCCGATAACCGTGGACACCGCGACGACAAGCTTTAGCATTGGCCTTGAATACGGAACATGGACCCTGCGCGCCGACGCGAAGGACGCAAGTTCCAACATAATGATGACGCAAACGTCGTCCGTTCCGATAACGCTGGACGACGATAACCCAATCGTAAGCGTAAACTTTTCGCTGGACTACGCGCAAATCGCAGGACAGACCGGCGGCTTTAGCCTTACGATGGCTTACGACACAAGCGTGAAAAAAATCTCTTACTCGCTTTCAAATTCCGGCGGAAGCGTTGTGGCAAGCGGCGATGTCGATCCCGCGCCCGCAAGCTCCTTTACGCTTGACTCAAGCATAAAGCCGTCGCTCGGCGCGTTGGCTCCCGGCGACTACACGCTTGTGGTGGAATTTTTGGCGGCGGACGGCTCTGTTCTTATGCGCATGGACCAAGTCGTTCAAATTTATTCAAACATAACGACAAACAAAATTGACGGCGTGGCGCCTTACATAAACTCGGGCGCGGTCAACATAAGCGCGGACGTGATAAAAAAATACCAGCAGTCTGTCGTCTACGTTGGCGGAACAGGACTTAACACAGGAACCGCCGCGTCCGACGCGAACAACGGAACCCAGTTTGACCCGGTGGAACACATCGAGCGCGCGCTTGAAATCATAAACGCGTCCTTGCTAACCCCGGCGGAACTTTCTGACGGCTTTAAGATTTTTGTTCAAGACAACATAAGCTTGACGCAAAACATCGCGCCGCCAAGCTCCAAAAAAATCAAAATCATCGGAACAAACCAAAGCGCGCCTTGGACAATCAGCGGCGCTTACTCGGACGCCGCTACTTTTTCAATCACGACAAGCGGAGACTTTTCTTGCTCCTACATAGTCTTTGACAAAATAAACGGCTTTGAAGTTGCCGGCGGCCAGACAACGCTGAACAATTGCAAAATCACCAACGGCAAGGAGCCTGCGGGAAAAGACGGCGGCGGCGGCCTTTGCGTTGACGTTGGCGGAGCCAAGGCCGTCCTTACAAACTGTCAAATAAGCGGCTGCGTTTCCGACGGCTTTGGCGGCGCGATTCATGTGGCCGCCGACACAGGAAGCGGAATCGCCGAAGTTGAATTGAACAATTGCCTTGTCGGAGAGGAATCCGCTTCTTGCGCCACAGACAGCGTGTATTCAAATTATGCTGAAAGCGGCGGCGGCGGAATAAACGTCGGCGCTGGCGGAAAGGCCGTGATTAGCGGAACAAAGATTCTTTACAACGCTTCAAAAACAAACAACGGATCCGGCGGCGGAATTCGTTGCCTTGGCGGAACGCTAGAAATCTCAGGCGGCCAAATCAACCACAACTACGCGGGTTTTGGCGGCGGCGGAATTTTCATCACTGGGTTGGGGGCGGCGACGGCTTCCGTAACGATAGACGATTGCGTGATAGGCGAGGAAGGAGCGGACGCGGCGGCCACAGGCCTTTCCGATTGCGGAAACTACAGCTGCATAAACTTTGGCGGCGGCATAGATTTTGAAGCCGGAACTCTTTCCACCACAAGGGGATTCAAAGTTTTAAAGAATTACGCTTCAGGCATCAGCAGCAGTATTGGAGTAAACGGCGTTGGCGGCGGCATTTACATTGGAAGCGCCCTAAACCTTGAAGGCTGCCAAATAAATTACAACTTTGCGGAATCAGCCGGCGGCGGAATTTTCCTTGCCGATTCAAGAACCGCAACGATTGATTCTTGCGTTGTAAAAGGAAACGCTTCAAAGCAAGACGGCGGCGGCCTGATGCTTGCAAAAAATTCCACGGCGACAATAAGCGGCTCCGAGATTTCATACAACACCGCGGAATACTACGGCTTTGGCGGCGGCGCCAACGTTCAGGGAAAAGCGACTTTTACAAACACAAACATTTCGTACAACAAGTCGCTTTGCGTCAACAACGACAAGTATGGCGGAACCGGCGGCGCAATTTACATCGACACCACTAACAGTACCACGCTTACGGACAAAACCGCCGAAATTCAAAATTGCAAAATAACGAACAACCAGGCTTCAAACAACGCGACTGGCATGAGCGGCGCGCAGGGCGGAAGCGGCGGCGGCGTCGCCATAATCAGCGGCGACTGCTCCATCTCCGGCGACGACACGGACATAAGCGCGAACCAGGCGCAATACAACGGCGGCGGCCTCTACGCTCGCGAGAACAGCGTGACTTTCAATTTTAGCGGCGGAACGATAAGCGGCAACACGGCCGCAAAAGGCGGCGCCGTTTATAATCGCGGAAACCTCCTTATGGGCGGCTCGGCCTACATTCCCGCTGGAACTGACAAAAAGAACGACGTGTGCCTTGCGACAGGCAGAACGGTAAGCGTAGCCTCCAGCTTGACGGCCACGCCAACGCCGGTTGCAACCATAACGCCGCCTGCATACTCTCCGGGAACGGCGGTTCTTTCTGACACAGGAACAGGAGCCAGCGCCGGAGCGCTTGTCCAAAGCGAGCTTTCCAAGTTTGCGGTCGTCCCTCATAGTGGCGACGAATGGACAATCGGCTACAACAGTTCCAGCAAAAGAGGCGTATTGGCCACGGCCAACATTTACGTTGACGGAAGCGTCGCGAGCGAAGGCGCGGGAACTGCGGCCGATCCTTGCAAGACGGTTGCCTACGCGCTTACAAAAGTTTTGGCGCCCAACTGCAACATCATCTTGCTTGGCGACACGACGGAAACGGCGGCGCTGGGCATTACGGCGGAAATGGCCGGCCTTACGATTGGACCCGCGGCCGGCGACACGGCGCCAAAGACCATAACTTCTTCTAACAACAAGCCGATAAGCGTTGAAGCCACGGCGACGTTCAACAATTTGATTTTTAGCGGCTGGGCGGGAATGAGCGCCTACGCCGACAACATAAAGATGGACTACGTGACCTTCCAAGACTGCCGTAATGAAAGTGGACCGGCATCCTCAGGCGGCGCGATTTGGCTGGGCGGCGGCTCCATAAGCGCCAGGTCGCTCACAATTGACAATTGCTATGTGACCGGCTCGTCTGCCACTGCGGGCGGAATTTATGTCGAGGACGGCGCGTCGCTTTCTGTAGACGGACTTGTTTTGCAAAACTGCCATGCCGACGGCGCCGTAAGCGACGGCGGCGGCATTTACAACGCTGGAACCGTGTCTTTGCGCCTAGCCAAGATTGTCGGATGCTCGGCGGCCCGCTACGGCGCCGGCATTTTCAACGCCAACGGCGCCACGTTGATTTTGGACAACGACTGCTACATTGACAGTCAGATTTACTTGACTGGCAGAAGCGGAACTGGCGCAACGGCGGCCAAGCCGATTTACGTAAAGGCCTACTTTGGCCTTGCAAGCGGCGCCCCAAAAATTCCTGTGGCCGTGGAAGAAAATAGCGGCGCGGGCTTGCAGTTCCAAGCCGGCGACGCTGTTGTCCAAGGCTACAGCGGATACGACATTAAAGAGGATCAAGTCAATTGCTTTGCCACAAGCGGAACTGCGCTAAGCCTGGAATACGACAGAACGGCCTCGCCTCCCTGCGGAAAACTGGTTAACAAGTCAATCGCGGGCGGCGTGACAGTGAACCTTGGCGCGAATATTCTCTTTGAGATTGGAACTCCGACCGCGTCGGGCGAAAAGGCTCGCTTTAACGTAATCGACAACTCCAGCGGAACTCCGACATACGTAACGCCGACATCCGCGCAAATAAAGATTTTGCAATACGGAACGCCCGTTTATTCCGCCGACGCGCAAGAAGTGACCGCCGCGTACTTGGCCGAAGGCGAGTACGAGCTTTACTGCAAGGCCGTTGTTGGCGGCGTAACCTACGACACCACCTTGCCCTTTGGCGCCGGCGGCAAATACACGCCCTTGACTTTGGAAGCGGCCCAAGCCGGAGCGGTGGTGACATTTACCAACAAGGCGGCGGACAAAGTTAAATACAGGGTCAATGGCGGCGCGGAACATGAAATCGCAAGCGGCGCGTCTGAGGCCATAACGCTTGCCGCTGTCGGCGACAAGGTCCAGTTCTTTGGTGATAATACAAGGTATGGAAACTCAGATGTTGCTTTTGATTGCAGTAATATTTCTTGTACAGAAGACTGCTATGTTTACGGCAATATTATGAGCCTTGTGAAAAGCGACGGCTTTGCAAGCGAGGACACGCTGACGGGCAACTATAGTTTTGCTTGTCTTTTTTATAATAACGCTAAGATAAAGAATAAGACCGGATACGCTTTGCTTTTGCCTGCGACAACATTGAGCGCGTACTGTTATTATTCAATGTTCTATGGTTGTTCACTTATTACTGTTGCGCCGAATCTTTCTGCAACAGTGCTGAAAAATTCTTGTTATCGGCAAATGTTCCAAGAGTGTACAAGTCTTGCGTCAGCGCCAGAGCTTCCTGCGACAACGTTGGAAAGTTATTGTTATATGTCAATGTTCCAAAAGTGTACAAGCCTAACAGCAGCGCCGGAACTTTCCGCAGAAACGTTGGCAAGTAATTGTTATCGCACAATGTTCTTAGGTTGTACAGGCCTTGCAAGCGCGCCCGCGCTTTCTGCGACAACATTGGCAGATGATTGTTATCAATCTATGTTCCACGGCTGTACAAATCTAACATCGGCGCCAGCTCTTCCTGCAGAAACGCTGGCACCGTATTGTTATTGCGGAATGTTCGTTGATTGTACAAGCCTTACAAGCGCGCCAGAACTTCCCGCGACAACGTTGCCAACTTACAGCTATTGGCATATGTTCAAAGGTTGTACAAAGCTTAACAGCGTCACTTGTCTTGCAACAGACATCAGCGCTGAAGACTGTACTGCCGATTGGCTTAGCGGCGTCGCGGTTACCGGCACATTCACTCAAGCGCCGGGCGTGGTTTGGCCTACAGGCGCAAGCGGCATTCCCAGCGGCTGGGTGGTCAAGGGCAGCGGCGCGGTTACAACTGCAACTCCGCTCACGATAGAAGCGGCCGTAGCCGGCGCGACGGTTACGTTTACTAACAAAGCATCAGGTACCGTCACTTTTAAGCAAGACGGCGGCGCCTCGCAAACAATCCCTGTTGGAGAAGCCGTCTCTATAATCCTTGCTTCTGCCGGTTCTAAGGTTGAATTCTTTGGCAACAATGACAAGTATGGAACCTCAGATAATGAAGCTGATTGTAGCAACATTTCTTGTTCTGCGGACTGCTATATTTACGGCAACTTTATGAGCCTTGTAAAAAGCAGCGGATATGCTAGCGCGGATACGCTGTCGGAAACCTATACTTTTGCCTATCTATTCTGTCGAAATGATAAAATAAAGAATAAGACAGGATATGATTTGCTTTTGCCCGCGACAACATTGACAAGTTCATGCTATAAATATATGTTCTATGATTGTAAAGGCTTAACAACAGCGCCGGTTCTTCCTGCGCCAACTCTGGTTGAAAACTGTTACTATTCTATGTTCTATTACTGTTCTAGTCTTAAAAGTGTCACTTGTCTTGCCACAAACATCAACGCGAGTGACTGTACTAAAAATTGGCTTAATAATGTTAGCGTTGGCGGCACATTATACAAGGCGGCTGGCGTTACATGGCCTAACGGCAGCAGCGGCGTTCCAGGCAGCTGGAGTGTTGAAGACTACGTCGCGCCGTGATTGGGCTTGAGAACGATATGGGCTTTGCAAGCCGTTGACGGGGGCGGCAAGCCTAGGACGCGGAGGTTTAGGCTTGACAAAAGGCTAGGGCGGGTGTATAGTTTAAAAAGAAAGGCGGCATTCGCGACACGCGTCTTGCCCCGCATTGTAGGTTTTGCGTCTTTACAGACGAAGCCCACTTCTGTGGCTAGACAGGGTGGGCTATTTTTTTACTCTTTATCCTTTCCGTCTTTGGAAGAGGAGCTGAGCGATTTGAATGACAAGTTGAGCGGCGGCGAGCGCCAACATCAAGATTTCATAAAAATCCATAGCAGCCTCCAATTCGATTATTCCAGCCTTTCGGCCGGTCGAGTTTTGGGGGCTTGACACCCATGTCGCGAATGCCAGTCTGAGTGTAGCACGATTTTGACGGCTTGTCAAGATTGTAGCATTTGCTTAATTTTTGTATTGCATGGTTGGATGCTCAACTTTTTGTGGCTTGCGAAGAATTGTTTGCAATCCTAGTTTGCGGCGGAGGCTTGCGCGGCTTTTAGCGCTTCAAGAACCAAGTCCAAGGGGGCGCCCATTTTTTCCGCCGCCACTTCCGGGGGCGCGCCAAAATCTTTTATTGCGACAAGCGCGGCTTCAACGGCCTTTTGCTGGGCGCCTTGTTGCAGGCCTTGCTGCATTCCCTGTTCAAGCCCCTGTTGCATTCCTTGCTGCATTCCCTGCTTTAAGCCTTTCTCAAGTCCTTGTTGCATTCCCTGTTTTAAGCCTTTTTCAAGGCCTTTTTCCAGGCCCATCTGTTGGTAATGTTCCATCGTGGAGTTGTAGTCGCGGCGGGCTATGTCGATTGAATTTTGGCGGAACCAATTGGCGTCCTCCTCGCTCATCCTTTGCGCTATTCTGTCGGCTTCCATAATCCCTTCCTCGCTCTTTGCGATTTGGCTTATATAGTCGGCCTTGCTTCCGTCGTCGGCGTACGAAAGAAAGAGGCCCCATTTTTGAAGCGGCGTGAGCTTGTCCACCGGCGTTCCGAAAAGCTTCTTGATTTCAAGCAAGTCTATGAAGACCACGTTGAGCCGCCCGGCCAGCTCCGATCCGCTTTGGCTTTTCATAGTGTAGCGCGAAACTTGGCTTTTGTCATCTCTTGAGGCGTGGAAATTGAGCACGGAAATTTGGAAGACCTTTTTAGCGTCGTAGTTTCCGCCCTTCTTGGCGTTGTTGTTCAAGAGGCGGGCGGCCTGGATCTCCGCCCTGGCCTTGAAGTCGTACTCGCGGTCGCGGCCCTGAATTTCGATGTCTGCCTTCTCGCCGTCGTCAAAGGTGACGGCCACGTCAAAGGACATTTGCATTTGGCTTGGCGTGTCCGCCGGCGGCTCGTTGGGGTCAAGCTTTAGGCTCTTGATTTTCCTTCCGATCGCCGCCGAGATGAAGGACTGCAGGGCCGCGTCGGACTCCTTTGTTCCTTGGGTGAAGAGCGCCTTGAAGTTTACGTCTAGCCTAGGGTTCAGGATGGCCGTCGGCGACGGGCGGCCCATTAGCTTTTGGTTTGACATGGAATTCTCCTTTAAAATAAATTAAGGAATCCCCGCTTGTGAGAATTCCTTACATATATCATATAAATTTTTTTAAAGAATTGTATCAATTATCTAAAAAAACGCTTTTTTTTTCGCGCGCATTGACAGTCCGTGCGAGCGGACACGTTGATAATTACCTATACAAAGCGCCATATGGATATGCCGCGCATTGACAGTCCGCGTGAGCGGACATGTTGATAATTACCTACACAAAGCGCCATATGGATATGTCGCGCAATTGACCAAGCGCAAATCTTCCTTTATAATATTGCGCAATGGATTTGTTTTTTGGCGCGGCGGTTTCGCCGGGAATTGGACGCGGAATGGCTTTTGTCATTCCAGACCAAGCGCAGCGAATTGTTCCTCAAACGCCGATAGCGGCAGAGCAGGTTGAAGCGGAATGGCTGCGCTATCAGGCCGCGCGTGATTCCGTTTCTTCCCAAATAAAGCTGCAGCTTGAGCAAATCCAAAGCAACAAGGAAATTTTTGAAACTTACGCCTTGATGTTGGAAGACCCGGTCTTTAATCAAGAATTGGGCGACTATTTGCGCGAGCGGCTTTTTAACGTTGAATTTATTTTAAGCGCAAAAATGGAAGAATACGCCCAGCGTTTGCGCGACAGCGGAAACGAATACCTTGCGGCGCGCGGCCAGGACATCACCGACATTTACGGGCGCGTTCTAAACGAGCTGCTTAACATCCATCCGTTTGACTTGGAAAAAATTCCGGAAGGCGTGGTCTTGATCGCGCAGTCGCTTAACGCAAGCGAGGCGATGGTAATTTCCAAAAAGCGTTTGTCGGGCCTGGCGCTTGTTGAAGGCGGCGCCTCAAGCCATGTGGCCATTTTGGCTCGCAGCTACGGCGTTCCAGCTGTCTTTGGCCTTCCCAAAGAAATAAAGCAAATACCAAACAGCGAGCGCATAATTCTTGACGCGGATTCCGCCGAGCTTATCGTAGACCCCGACGCGGGCACTGTTTTGGACTACCAAAAAAAAGTTGAGCAAATCGCCGAGCGCAAAAAGGCGCTTTTGCTTTTCCGCTCAAAGCCCGCCCAAACAAAAGACGGCGAGCGCTTCCATCTTTACGCCAACATCGGAACTGTGGAAGAAGCAAAAATCGCGCTTGAAGAAGGCGCGGAAGGAATCGGCCTTTTTAGAACGGAATTTCTTTTTATGAACGAGTTGAATTGCGCGAGCGACGGAGCGGCCAGGGCCGTGTCTGAGGACGCGCAGTATGAGGCTTACAAAGAAGTTTTGCAGACAATGGGCGACCGGCCCGTCACCATCCGAACCCTTGACGCTGGCGGCGACAAGCTTTTAAAAATGGTTGACGCTCCCGTTGAGGCTGAAAAGAATCCCTTGATGGGCCTGCGAGCGATTAGAATGAGCTTGCAGTATCCGCAAATGTTCAAGACGCAATTGCGCGCTCTTTACCGCGCCAGCGTTTATGGAAACTTGCGCATAATGTTCCCGCTGATAACAAGCAAAGAGCAGGTGGAGTTGGCAAGAGCCATCGCAAGCCAAGCGCGCGACGAGCTTGAGGACGAAGGAATAAAATTTAAGCGCGACGTTCCGATTGGAATCATGGTCGAGACCGCCGCCGCCGGAATCATCGCCGACTGCCTTGCCGAAGTTTCGGATTTCTTTTCCATCGGAACAAACGACCTTGCCCAATACACGTTGGGCGTTGACCGCGAGAACACGAATGTGGCCGACTTGTTCGATGAATTTCACTTGGCGGTTTTGCGCTTGATTCAAAACACAATCGACGCGGCGCAAAGGCAAGGCATAGCTGTTTCGGTTTGCGGCGAAATGGCGGGCCGCGTTGACAGCGCGATGCTTTTGGCTGGAATGGGAATTCGTTCCTTAAGCATGAGCGCTTCGCAAATATCTTTGGTAAAAGAAAAACTTTCGACAATCACAGTCAAGGAACTGGAAGCGATTTTAGATGGAAAACGAAAATAATATTTTGCAAGGCCAAAGCGCTGACGGCGCGGACTTTACGCAAGGCCAAAATGCCGCCGCCTCAAACGATTCAACTCTTGAATACGACACGACAAAATCATATGTCAATTTGCCGCTTGTGGTTTTGGCAGGCCGACCTAACGTTGGCAAGTCAACGCTCTTCAACCGTTTTATGAGGCGGCGAATAGCGATTGTGGACCCGACGCCCGGCGTGACCCGCGACCCGGTTGAGGCCACCGCCTTTATCAACGGAAAGCCGGTTCACCTTATGGACACCGGCGGCTACAAGCTTACCCGCGACATCGGCACGATGGAAGCGGTGATGGACGACTTGGTTGTTGAAAAAACAATTCAGATGATAAAAAAGGCCGACTTGATTTTGCTCTTGCTGGAAGCGGGAGAAATCACGCCGGAGGACGAAGAGTTTATCCAAGAGTTGCGCCCTTACTGGAACAAGGTTGTCGCCGCCGTCAACAAGACCGAAGGCGGCCGCGGCGAAAGCGAGGCGTGGAACTACATGCAGTTTGGCTTTAAGGACTTGCTTTTTATCAGCGCCGAGCACGGCGACAACATCACCGAGCTTTCTGAAAAAATCGTGGGCCGCTTGGATTTTTCAAATGTTCGCGAAGGAGAGGAGGAAGAGCCGCCTGTCCGGATTGCGATTTTGGGAAAGCCCAACACAGGAAAGTCAACGCTTTCAAACCGCCTTACGCACACGGAGTCTTCCATCGTAAGCGATTATGCCGGAACCACGCGCGACGTTGTTGAAGGAACGTTCCGCTACAACGGACGCTCTTGCCTTTTGTTGGATACGGCGGGAATCAGGCGCAAAAGCAAGGTAAAGGAAAACGTTGAGTATTATTCCGTAAACCGCGCCATAAAGACTTTGGACAAATGCGACGTTGTTATTTTGATGATTGACGCGCAAGAAGGTTTGGCGGAACAGGACAAAAAAATTTGCGCGCTTGCATACGAGCGCGGCCGGCCGATAATATTTGCCCTTAACAAATGGGACACGCAAGAAAAGGGAAGAACGCCGGCGCGCAAGGCGGAAGAGAACATCCGCATAATGTTTGGTCAAATGAACTGGGCTCCGATTGTTGAAATTTCCGCGCTTAACGGCGACGGAATGAAAAAGCTTATGGACACCGCCCTTGAGCTTTACGAGCAAGTGACGCGCAAGGTTGAGACGGCCGCCCTTAACGCAGCGCTCAAGGATTGGCTTTTTAAATATCCGCCGCCGGCTTCAAAGACAATGCATTTTAAGATTCGCTACATGACGCAAACCAGCGTGAATCCGGTGAACTTTGTGATATTCGCCACGCGGCCTGACACAGTTCCGCAGACATACATAACTTTTTTAAAGAACCGCATCCGCGAAGACTTGGGCTTTGACAAAATTCCTGTTCAGCTGGAACTGCGCGCAAGCCGCCAAAAGTGGGAAGACCGGGAGCGCTGATGTACACGATTGGCCAGGCGGAAGAGATTACCGGCGTAAAGCAGCATGTCTTGCGCTATTGGGAAGAAGTGATTCCAGGTTTCGCGCCCAAAAAAGATTTTGGCGGGCGCAGGCTCTACAGCCAAAAGGACATCGAAACCGTCCTGCGCCTAAAGCATTTGATTTACCAAAAGAAATTCACGATAGAAGGCGCGCGCGACCAAATCATAAGCGAGTCCGACTCGTTTGAAAAGAACGCCGACTTGCTTGCGCAAATTAGAAGCGCCCGCCAAGAATTGACCGAAGCTTTTTTTGCGCTAAGAAAATTTAGGCAGGAAAAAAATTAAGGGGGCCGGCTTTCATGGCTGCAAAAGTAATACAAAGCCTTTTTGACATAAAAAATCTTCCTGCCGACGCGCAAAAAATTTTGCAGGACTTTGACCAAATTGCCCAAAGCGCGATGCCTGCAAATTCAAAGCAGCTGGTCATCATTCCAAAAATAATCCGCGAGTTGAGCCACCAAATGACTGACGACCGGGCCGCGCGCCGCCTGGGCTACATGAACGAAAAAACTTTTTTGTCAGCCTATGTCCGCTACTTTATGTGGTGGAACCTTGTCCGTCTTGCGCGCCTTTTTGCCAACCTTGACTTTGGTTTTTTGAGCGACGGCGACGTTTGCCTTGACATTGGGAGCGGCCCTTTGACTTTGCCTTGCGCTCTTTGGCTGGCCCGCCCCGACTTGCGCCAAAAAAAACTTGTTTGGTATGTTATGGACATTTCGCAAGGCGCCTTGTCTGTTGGCGAAGAAATATTTTTGGCTCTTGCCGCAAAGACCGGCGGCGAGCCTTGGAAGATAGTCCGGGTAAAGGGCGAGCTAGGAACCGCTGTAAAAGAAAAGGCTCGCTTTGTGACTTGCGCCAACATGTTCAACGAACTTTTGCAAAGCCGAGGAGGCGAGCCGCCGGATTACCTTGCAAAAAAATACTCGCAGGCGCTTTTTAAGTATTTGGATTTTGAAAACGGCGGCGCGAACGAAGGGCGCGCAAAAAGCGTTAGAGGCGCGGCAAACGGTGGAGGCGGCCCCGCGCTTTTATTGGTGGAGCCGGGCGTTCCAAAATCGGCGCGCTTTGTTTCGCTTATGCGCGACGCCTTTATCAGGCGCGGTTTAGTCGCGCTGGCTCCGTGCCCGCACCAGCAAAGCTGTCCTATGGACGGCCGGCGCGCGGGGCAGAACGGCGCCAACGGCAAGTGGTGCAACTTTGACTTTGAAACTGACGACGCTCCCAAAAAACTTTTGGCGCTTTCCGCGTCGGCAGGCATTCCCAAAGAGCGCGCCGTGCTTTCGTTTGTTCTGGCCAGCGCCGCGCGGGAATCTTTTGCAAGCCCAAAAAGCGGCGGCCTTTCTGGGCTGGAAAAAGTTTCCGCAATTGACGCTGCTTGCAAGCCCAAGAATTGCGGCGGCCTTTTGCGCGTGGCTTCCGACATAATCCGCCTGCCGCCAGAGGGCGAAGGACAAAAGCCTCGCGTTGGCCACTACGCTTGTTCGGAGCAAGGCCTTGTTTTGGCGCTGTCAAAAGGCGGCAAGCGGGTTTACTCCGGCGACTTGCTGGAAGTTGAAAATGATTTTACGCCCAAGAGCGGAAGCGATACTGTTGGCAAGCCCAAGGCCGCCGCGCGGTTTGGCAAGGAAAAAGTTTTGGACGGCGCGCGTTTTGGTCGGGAAAAATCTTTGGCAAGCCCCAAAAGCGGCCGCCGCAGTCCTGGTCAGGAACGCGATTTAGGCCTGTGCGGAAAAAGTTCCAGCCGAGAGCGCGATTCCCGGCCGCGGCGCGATGCCAAGACCGGCGCCTTGATTGTGGAGATTTAGCGCGCGTTTTGCGCCATTGTCGTTGCCTTTTATTCCGCGAACTTGTAGCCGTTTCGGCCGGCGCGCTTGACTATGTAGAGGGCGCTGTCGGCTTGGTCAAAGAGGCTTTCGTCCCAGCCCTTGTTGCTGATTGCGATTCCGCAGCTTAGCGTTGTGTGGGGAATGTCGTTAATGCATTGCTCTTCAACTTTGTCAAAAAGCGTTTTCATTTTCTCGGCGATCATCCGCTTTGTCGCTTCGTTGTCGTCGCAGCATTTGGTAAGGAGAACGGCGAATTCGTCTCCGCCGATGCGCGCCGCGTAATCTGTCGCGCGGAAGGTTGACCTAAGAATTTGCGCGACTGTCTTTAGGACTTTGTCGCCGGCGGGGTGGCCGAACTTGTCGTTTATTTCCTTAAACTTGTCAACGTCAATAATGATAAAGGCCACGTTCGTTTGCGCTCCCTTTAGCTCTTTTGAAATCGCCCTGAACGCGGTTCTGTTTATAAGGCCTGTCAATTCGTCGTGCTCGGCTTTTTCGCGCAAGAAATTTTCCTTTGCCATCGCGATGTCGAACATTTCGTTGTAAGTTTCCCTTAAAAGTTCAAGCTCCGTTGTTCTGGTGGCGTTTAGCTTTTGGTTCTTCTTGATGCTTTGCGTAAAAGCGTAAAGCGATTTGACGACAAAGAACATTATGATGATGAAAAAGGCCAAGGAAAAAAGAACAATCAGCGCTATTTCGGCAATCGTTCTGTAAAAGGCTGACTTGAGTTTTTTTGTGTTGTTTTCGCTAAGAACCGCGCTGTGCTTTAAGATTTCGTCAACCGCGCTGGTTCTGTAAATCGAAATCGCCTTTTTCATCGAAAAGTATTGGTCTGAAAACAAAATGAGCCAAGCGGCCGCCATTTTTGTGTTGTAGTCCATGGCGATTTCATTGTCCGAAAGCTCCGCGTTTTGCACCGCTTGCGGAACATTGTAAGAAGGGTCTTTGTCGTAGCCCTTGGCGGTTACTACAAGCTTCATCGCCTTGTATTCAAGGTTTTCAAGCTCTTTGGATTTTTGCAGCGCCATTTCAAGAAATTTGGTTGATTCTTCCAGCGAGCCGGCGCCCTTGATTTGCTCAAGCGCCTTTTCGCGCCTTTTGCTTTCGTTCACTTCGGCAAAATAATTTTCAAGATGTTTCCATTCGCCGCTGATTGCAAAAAGCCGTGATTCGTCCGTCAAATAGTCGGAGGCTTCTTGCAAGCTTATCGACGCTTGGGCCACTGTTTGAAATTGGATTGTGTGCTTTTCAAAGAGGCTGAATTGAAGAGGTACCCTTATGGAGCTGCTTATTAAAACGGCGCTCAAAGCAAGTATTACCGCTAGAAATATAAAACTGACTGTTCTAAGATGAATCTTCATTTCTTGGTCTGCCTTTCTTCTATTATAACAAGTTTTTCAACCTTGCGCAATAAAAGGGCTGGGCAAAAAACAAAGCTTTTTTGTCTAGAAAGCGCCGCCCGCGTTCCTGCGATTTGTGGCTACCTTTCTTCCTCCAACACTTTTTTTGCCCAAGAGCGCTTGCCACACTCCGGGCATTTTAGCCAGCGCGTCGTGTTCATGTGGGGGGCAAGCAAAACCGCTCGGTATGTCGGAACAAACTTGCGGCCGCATTTCTTGCACTTGTAATGGCCTGCGTCAACTTCAAGCTTGAGCGCGAAGAACAAGGCGGCCAGCATGACGACGGTGGCCGCCGCGACTATAGCCGTCAAAAGCGGGCCTTCCTTTAACGTTCGGGCAGCCAACAAAACTATTCCGACGTAAAGCGCCATGGTCGCGGCCGACGAAACATACATGTTTAGAATCATCGTTTTGTTCTTGGCCTCTTCGCGCCGCGCAAGTTCCACCAAAAGCTCTTCCGTCTTTTTGTCCATGTCCTTCATTTCGATTTTCTCCCCGCTCAAAAGCTCTCCGGCGCTGATTTTTAGGATGCCGCACAAGTCCAGCATTTTGCCCGCGTCGGGCAGACAGTTTCCGTTTTCCCATTTGGAAATCGCCCTGTCGCTTATGCCAAGCATTTCGGCAACTTGCGACTGGGTTAGCTTTCGCTCCTTTCTGCAAGTTGAAATGAACTTTCCGATTTTAAGCAAATCCATTGATTTCCTCCTGTAAAGCTGCCTGTCACTATAGCGCGTCCGAGGCTGTTTTAACATGAACTGTTGGTTGAGTTTGAAAAATTCTTTTGCCGCTTACTCCAGCGCGCCCATTTCTGACAAAATAAGGCTCGCGCTGACCGTACAAGCTGTTTCAGTCCGCATTACGCGTTGGCCCATGCCTAGGCGGACAAAGCCGCGCTCTTCCAAGAGGGCGCGCTCGGCGGGCGACCAGCCGCGCTCGCTTCCGATTGCGGCAAAGACGGGGCGGCCTGCGGGCGGGTTTTCGCGCAAAAAAGCGCCCAGGCTTTGCGCGGGCTTTACGTTGTCCAATGCAAGCAAAAGGGGCGAGCGGATTGTCGGGTCAAGCCCGACAATGACGGGGGACGCGGATTGCGTGGCATCTGCGGCCAGCGCGTCCAAGCAGGATGCGAGCGTTGGGTAAACAAAAGGCTCTGGAACATGCGCGCTTGCGGCTTGAACAGTTCCGTCCAAAAGCATTTTGTAGACTTCCGCGGGGTCGGAAAGGCTTGCCTTAAGGTAGGATTTTTCGCCCAGCTCGGTTCCGCAAAGGCGGACGCTGGAAACGCCAAGCGCGGCCATGTCGCGAAGCAAGCGCTTTAATTGAATCGGGCGCGGAAAGCCGATAATCATGTGCAGCGGAAAAAGCGGCTTTCCGTCGGACTGGGGCGTGAATGTAAAGTGAATCGCGCCGCCGCCCTTTTTAGGCGTGGAAGCAGTTTCCGCGCCCGCGTCTTGGTCTTGCGAGTCAATCTTTGTTATTGTCGCCGTTCCCGCCTGGCCGCCGATCACGCCGGCGTAAAATGTGTCGCCGACGCCCTTATGCAAAACTTTAATTATGTGCTGCGCTCTAGGATCGTCGGCGTTAAGAGGCTTTGATATTTCTTCCGGCGCAAAAAGGCAAATGTTCATGCGAATAGGATATAGATTTTTGTCGGGGAAAGCAAGAGCCGCTATTGGGCGTGGCGATTTGACTTCAATCTTTTTAGGTAATCCAACCAAGCGAAGGCAGGCGTAAGCGGAAGGCCGGCTGCTGTTGTACGTGGCGATTTTGGGCTTCCCTTTTATGTAATCCAACCAAGCGACCCACGAACAAAAGAGGCGGGACGATTTGGAGCTTCCTTCTAGGTAATCTAATCAAGCGAAGGCAGGCGTAAGCGGAAGGCCGGCTGCTGCGCGCTTAGCACACGTTAAGCTAATCTCTTTGCCCTAAAAGTAGCTCGCGCGCAGATAGACGGATTCCGCTGAGAGCCTGCTCCCTTTTAGGTAATCCAACCAAGCGAACACGCGCGAAGGCGCGGGGCGGCCGCTATTGGGCGTGGCGATTTGGAACTTCCCTTTTTATGTAATCCAACCAAGCGACCCACGAACAAAAGAGGCGGGACGCAGGCAAAAAAAATTGGAAGGACCCGCCAGCGAGCGGCTCCAATTTTTTTTGCCGTCGCTGGGACCCGCATTTAGAGTTCGTGGGGTGCTTGGTTCTCTGTTAGTTGAAAATTTCCCCAAACCGCCGATTTTCCTTGACAAAAGCCAAAAGCGCGGTTAAACTGTTCCTATACCATCAAAGCAGGTTGGTTGAAAAAATCACCAAACAGGAGCAATCTATGAAATTTGGATTCTTTGACGACGAAAAGCGCGAGTACGCGATTACGACTCCGCAGACGCCCTATCCTTGGATCAACTACTTGGGAAGCGAAAAATTCTTCTCGCTCATCTCAAACACAGCGGGCGGATACGCCTTTTACACTGACGCTCGCTTGCGCCGCTTGACCCGCTACCGCTACAACAACATTCCGCTTGACAACAACGGCCGCTACTTTTTCATCAAAGACGGCGACACAATTTGGAACCCCGGCTGGCAGCCCACTCAGACTCCGCTTGACAAGTACGAGTGCCGCCACGGCTTTGGCTACACAAAGTTCGCCTCAGAAAAGAACGGAATCGCCGCCGACGTTTTGTACATGGTTCCCGTTCACGAAAACTGCGAAGTAGAGCAAATCACTTTGACAAACAAGTCTTCGTCAGAAAAGAAAATCAGCCTTGTTTCTTTTGTTGAATGGTGCCTTTACAACGCCAGCGACGACTGCCAGAACTTCCAGAGAAACTTTAGCACAGGCGAAGTTGAAATCGAAGGCAGCGCGATTTACCACAAGACTGAATACCGCGAACGCCGCAACCACTTTACTTTCTATTCTTGCAACCAAAAGATTGACGGCTTTGACACAGACCGCGAGACGTTCTTAGGCCTTTACAACAACTTGGGCCAGGCAAAGACTGTCGTAGAAGGAAAGAGCGGAAACTCAGTCGCCGATGGTTGGTCTCCGATTGCAAGCCACCGCTTGGAAATCACTCTTAAGGCCGGCGAGTCCAAGACCGCGATTTTTGTTTTGGGCTACATCGAAAACGACGACGCCAAAAAATTCCTTTCCGACGCCGACAAGGAAGCCGCTCTCAAAGCCGGCCTCTTGCGCACAAACACGGCGAGCGGAGTCATCAACAAGGAAAAGGCCTACGAGCTTCAGAAAAAGTTCGACACGCCCGAAAAAGTCGCCAAGGCCTTTGACGACTTGCGCGCCTTCTGGGACGAAACGTTGAGCCACTTTACCCTTAAGAGCGGCGACGAAAAGCTTGACCGCATGGCCGTTTGGAACCAGTACCAGTGCGTTGTCACTTACAACTTCGCGCGCTCGGCCTCTTACTTTGAAAGCGGAATCGGACGCGGCCTTGGCTTCCGCGACACTTCGCAGGACATGCTTGGAGCAGCGCACCAGCTTCCGGCAAGCCGCATCCGCGAGCGCCTTTACGACGTCGCCGCCACGCAGTTTGAAGACGGTTCGGCCTACCACCAGTTCCAGCCGCTCACAAAGCGCGGAAACGCCGACATCGGTTCCAACTTTAACGACGACCCGCTTTGGCTTATCCTTGGCGTAGGCAACTACATTCGCGAAACTGGCGACGTTGACTTCCTTAAGGTTGACGTTCCCTTTGACAACAGCGAGACAAACAAAGCCACGATGTTCGAGCACCTCAAGCGCTCTTACAACTACATTCCCAACCACATGGGACCGCACGGACTTCCGCTCATCGGCCGCGCCGACTGGAACGACTGCCTTAACCTCAACTGCTTCTCAACCAACCCCAACGACTCGTTCCAGACTTGCACCAACAAGGAAGGAAAGAACGCCGAGTCTGTAATGATCGCCGAGATGTTCGTTTACGTAACTCCCGACTACGTTCAGATGTGCCGCTTGATGGGCGAGGAAGAGGAAGCCAAGCGCGCCGAAGACGCCGCCGCCAAAATGGAAGCGCAGATTTGCAACGCCGCTTGGGACGGAGAATGGTACGTTCGCGCCTTTGACGACGCCGGAAGAAAGATCGGTTCAAAGGAATGCGAAGACGGAAAGATTTTCATCGAGTCTCAGGGCTTTGGAACGATGGCCAAAATCGGAAAGGACAAGGGCTATCCCGAAAAGTCTTTGGACAGCGTTAAGAAATACCTTGACTCAAAGTACGGCATCGTGATTTTGGATCCGCCCTACAGAGAGTACCATGTTGAATTGGGAGAAGTTTCTTCTTATCCGCCGGGATACAAAGAGAACGGAGGAATCTTCTGCCACAACAATCCGTGGGTAATCATCGGCGAAGTTGTCAACGGCCGCCCGCAGGACGCCTTTGAGCACTACAAGAAAATCGCGCCGGCTTACTTGGAAGACATCTCAGAAATCCACCGCACTGAGCCTTACGTTTACGCTCAGATGATCGCCGGAAAGACCGCCCGCCGCTTTGGCGAGGCCAAGAACTCTTGGCTTACAGGAACTGCGGCTTGGAACTTCGTGACGCTTTCGCAGTACCTCTGCGGCTTGCGCCCGACATGGAAGGGCTTGGAAGTGGAGCCCCGCTTGCCGGAGCACGTTAAGAACGCCCAGCTTGTCCGCAAGTTCCAGGGAGTGACATACAATATCAACGTCATCAACAAGAAGAACGACGGCGCTGTTTCTATCGTTGTCACAAACGGAAAGGCCGACGTTAACGGCACAATCGTAAAGGCGCAGGCCGGCCAAAAAGAAGTCAGCCTGGAAGTCACGGTTGGCTAATAGCGGCAATGTGGGCTGTTTCAGGCCCACAATTGTATGATTGCCGCATAAGCCGCAACATCCGCCCTTGCCAACTGGCGCGGGTGGACAGCGGTACTGTTTGGAGCGCGTATGCAACAATTCATCCTGGCCCTGGACGAGGGAACGACCTCTTGCCGCGCTGTCGTTTTTGACAAGCGCTGCAAAATGGTCGCGGTAGAGCAAAAGGAATTCACGCAATTCTATCCCAAGCCGGGCTGGGTTGAGCACGACGCCCAGGAGATTTTCGACACGCAGATGGCCACGATTAACGCGGCCCTGCAAAAGGCGGGAATCTCCCAAGCGGACGCAGGCCAAAAGGTGGCCGCGCTCGGAATCACAAACCAGCGCGAAACCTTGGTCATGTGGGACAAGGCGAGCGGAAAGCCTGTCTGTCCCGCAATCGTTTGGCAATGCCGCCGCACCGCGCAAATCGCCGACGACCTTGTCACGCAAGGCTACGGCGAAAAAATCCGCGCGGCCACCGGCCTTATCCCCGACGCATATTTTACCGGCACAAAAATCAAATGGCTTTTGGAAAACATTCCGGGCCTTCGCGCGCGTTGCGAGGCCGGCGAAGTCTTGGCCGGAACAATTGATTCTTGGCTTATATGGAAACTGAGCGGCGGCAAGGCGCACGTAACCGACTACACCAACGCAAGCCGCACGATGCTCTTTAACATTCATACGCTTGAATGGGACAAAGAGCTTTTGCATTTGCTTAACATTCCCCAAAACATTTTGCCGCGCGTGGTGGACTCAAGCGGAGTGTACGCGACGACCGACAAAAATATTTGCGGTTTTGAAATTCCAATCGCGAGCGCGATAGGCGACCAACAGTCCGCGCTTTTTGGCCAAGGCTGCTTCAAGCCCGGCGAGGCCAAGAACACTTACGGCACTGGCTGCTTTTTGCTTATGAACACGGGAAGCAAGGCCGTGCTTTCCAAAAACAAATTGCTCACGACAATCGCGATTGGCCTTGGCGGAAAAGTTGAATACGCGCTTGAAGGAAGCATCTTTATGGGCGGAGCGGTTGTCAAATGGCTCCGCGACGAGCTGAACATAATCAGCGCCTCAAAAGAGTGCGACGGCCTTGCGGCGACCGTTCCCGACTCAAACGGCGCGATACTGGTTCCTGCCTTTACAGGCTTGGGCGCGCCTTACTGGGATCCTTACGCGCGCGGAATATTGGTTGGCCTTACGCGCGGAACCAACAAGGCGCACATTTGCCGCGCGGCGCTGGACGCGATCGCCTTTCAGGTTACGGACAGCTTAAAGTGCATGGAAGACGACTCCGGCATTAAGATAAGCGCGCTCAAGGTTGACGGCGGCGCCAGCGCCTCCAACATTCTTATGCAAATACAAGCGGACTATTTAAACGCAAAGGTTATTCGCCCGCAGAACACGGAAACGACAGTTACCGGCGCCGCCTTTTTGGCAGGCCTTGCGGTCGGCTTTTGGGAAAGCAAAGAAGAGATTCTTTCGTTTTGGAAGGCCGACCGGGAATTTGTTCCGGCGATGGAAGATGCCGACAGGGCGCGCGCGATTGCCGCTTGGAAAAAGGCCGTGGTCCGCGCCGGTCGATGGGCAGACGACTAATAGCGGCGCGAAAATTGGAGCAAGCCAAAAAAGCGGGCTGCGCTAAGATTTTAGTTGGTTGGCTTTTGCCAGCGCCGCGAGCGCGATTTGCTCCAGCGGCAAAATTTTGTCAACGCCGCCTAGAGCCACGGCCTGCTTGGGCATTCCGTAAACAGCGCAAGTCTCTTCGTTTTGGGCGATGGTCCAAGCGCCGCGCTCGTGCATTTCCAACATTCCGCGCGCGCCGTCGTCGCCCATTCCTGTCATGATTATTCCAATGGCGTTGGGGCCTGCGAAGCGGGCGGCCGACCTAAAGAGCACGTCGGCGCTGGGACGCTGGCGGCAAACCAATTCGCCGTCGTTCAATTCCACATAGTAGCTGTCGTTGGAGCGGCGCAAGATCATGTGCTTGTTGCCGGGCGCTATCAAGGCCAGACCGCGCTCCAGCTTGTCGCCGTCGCGCGCTTCCTGAACTTTTATTTTGCTTTTCGCGCTAAGACGGCTCGCAAAATCATTTGTGAAGCCTTCGGGCATGTGAAGGACAATCGCGATGGGCGGGCAGTCAACTGGAAATTGCGGAAGCAAAGCGTTGAGCGCGCGAGTTCCGCCTGTGCTTGCTCCGATGCAAATTATTTTTTGCGTTTTGACAATGGGCGGGTCGGAAAGCTCGCTCAAAGGCAAAACGGAGTCGGCCGTGAATTTTGGCCTTACGGTAAACTGAGCTCCATAACCTTTTTCTTCGCTTTCCTTGGACATTTTAAATTAAATGCTTTCGTTTTTCTTCAACAGAAGATTCCTTGTAGAGAATTGCGGTGTTCCCGATTATGCGGACGCACTCGGCGCCGGTCTTGGCGCACAGGTCGGCGGTCAATTCCTTTTTTTCTTCTTTAAATTCGTTGAACTTAACTTTAATCAATTCGTGGTCGTCGATTACTTTGGCAACTTTTTGAACGATTCCGTCAGTCAAGCCGTTTTGGCCGACTATTACGAGAGGATTCAAATTGCTTGCGGCGGAAGACAAAATTTTTCTTTGTGAACTAGTCATGCGCTTATTCTATCACAGTTCGCGCGCTTTTGCTATAGGAAAAAACGCGGCGCCCGAAGGACGCGGTGAGACCGCTCGAAATATCAATTGGCACTTGACATATTATTTTGTTTTCTTGTAAAATTGAAAATATAACTTAAAGAACATTTTTTGGGGGAAAGAAAAATGAACAAATCAGAACTTGTTGACGCCATTGCCGAGGAGACAAAACTTTCAAAGAAAGACACAGAAGCGTTTGTAAAATCATTCGTAGATGTTGTTTCAAAAGCTCTTAAGAAGGGAGACGATGTCGCTTTGGTTGGCTTTGGAACATTCGCTGTCACAAAGCGCGCGGCCCGCACAGGCCACAATCCTAAGACTGGCGAGACAATCAAGATTGCCGCCGCCAAGACACCCAAGTTCAAGCCTGGAAAGGGTCTCAAGGACTTGGTCAACGGCGCGAAAAAATAACATGACGGCGCTCCAACGCGCTTGTCAAACAAGGCCGCTCCATTCGGAGCGGTTTTTTTTTTTGCGCTTGCATATCGAGGTTAATAGTTTGACAACACGAGCGGATTTGCGCTAGTATAATCTTATGGTATCGATTGTCGCGAGCGTTGATTTGCCGGTTGACGAAAAACTTACTATAAAGAAGAACACGATAAAGGGCCAGGGAAGCGGCAAGCGCTTTTGCTTGTTGACCGGCCTGCACGGCGACGAGCTGGAAGGCCAGTTGGTTTGCCACAAGGTTCAAGAACGGATAAACGCCGAGCCTCAAAATTTTCACGGAACTCTTGACATTTACCCCGCGCTCAATCCGCTCGGAATCGATTCAATCACGCGCGGCATTCCCGCCTTTGACTTGGACATGAACCGCACCTTTCCCGGCGAGGCGGACGGAACGATGACCGAATACATCGCGTCAAAAATTTTGCAGGACGCGAGCGGCGCGGACTTCGCGCTGGACATACACGCAAGTTCCATTTTTATCCGGGAGCTTCCGCAAGTTAGAATTCCGCCGGAATTTAAAGAGCAAATTTTGGACTTTGCCAAACTATTAAACATGGACTTGCTCTGGGTTCAGCAAAACACGTCCGTGCAAGAAAATTCCTTGGTTTACGCGCTCAACCAAAACAAGACTCCAGCCGCCGTCATTGACATGGGAATTGGAATGAATTATACGAGCGCTTTTGCCGAGCAGTTGACCGACGGAATTTTTTGCCTGCTAAAAAAGATGGGCATGTGGAGCGGCGCCGCGATTGAGCCGCGCAAGCCCGTTTATTCCGACCAAGAAAGCGACATGACGATGCTTGTTTCCAAGACCGCCGGTTTTTTTGTCCGCAAAGTTGAATGTGGAACGCGCGTTCAAAAAGGAGACTTGCTTGGCGAGATTATAAATCCGCTTGAAGGAAAAGTTTTGGTTCAGATAAAGGCGCCGCGCCCGGGCCTTTTGTTCACCATGCGCGAGTATCCGATTGTGGAGACCGGCTCAATGCTGGGGAGAATTTTGAATGAAGGAAATTAGCGTAATCGATTCGCCCGCGCTTTACCGGGACAATTACCGTGTCCGGGGCTTTGTTTTTGGAAGCGGAAAAAAATCCGTTTGCGTCGTGGGGCCCATGCGCGGAAACGAATACCAGCAGCAGTTCATCGCCGCGCGTTTGGTGAGCCGTTTAAAGGAAATCGAAAGCGCGGGCGAGCTTGTGGGCGGACATGAGATTTTGGTCATTCCCTGTGTCAACACCTATTCGTTCAACGTCCGCAAACGCTTTTGGCCGATAAACAATTACGACATCAACCGTTCGTTTCCCGGCGAGGTTGACGGAGCCACCACCGAGCGCTTTGCCGGAAAAATCATCCAAGCCACAAGGGGCTATCAATACGGCGTTCAGCTTTCTTCATACTACATCAGCGGAACATTCATGCCGCACATAAAAATATTCAAGACGGACTTGGACTGCGAGCAAAGCGCCAAGGACTTTAAGATGCCCTTTGTGCAAATCCGCAGCGCGCGCGCTTTTGAAAAATCCACGCTAAACTACAACTGGCAGATGAACGGCGTGCAGGGCTTTAGCTTGTATTCCAGCGCCACAAATTACATCGACAAAAACTCGGCGCACACTGTCATGCGGTCCATACTCTTGTTCCTAAAGGCGCGCGGAATAATAACGACCGACATTCCCGGCGGCTACAACACAAAAATCATAAACTCAAGCACAGACTTGATGGCCTTGCGCGCGCCGTCGGCCGGATTCTTTTCCCCAAAGGTAAAGGTTGGCTTTGAAGTGAGCGCCGGCGACTTGCTTGCCGAAATTCGCGACCCCTATACGAATGACGTTGTTTCTACAATAGTTTCGCCCAAGGACGGAACAATTTTTTACATGCAGTCCGATCCGCTCACATACAGCCATTCTTCGGTCTTTAATTTAATATTGAAATAATTTGATTTTTCGTTAAACCTGTGTTATAATTTTCTGTAATGTTTACGGAAAAAATCCGCGGAAAAAAGGCCTTTGTTTTGGCCGCATTTTTAGCATTCTCATTTGTTCCGCTTTTTGCGGTTTCTCCCGCCACGCAAGACGTCGTTTTTGAAGACAAAAAGCTTTTGTTATTGTCCAGCTCCAATTTTACGGACTCCTATTATCAAAAGCAAATCAATTGCCTGCAAAAGACCCTTCCGATAAACTACAAAGTTTACTGCCAATATGTCGGCTCCAATTTTGAATTTGACCAAAAAGACTACGAAGCCTTTGACGAATTCTACAAGGCGTACATGGAAAAGAGCGACATTGATTTTTTGGTCACCGCTGACTTGCCGGCGCTGCGTTTTGTCCAAGCCAAGCGGGATTTGTTTTTTAAGGGCTTGCCTGTGGTGGTCTTGGGCTTCAAGCGGGGAATGGACTACGACAGCGCTTTTGAAATGGACGGCATTCAAGTTGTGTTTGACGATCCGTTTGTTGAAGAAAACATCAAGTTGATAAATTCGCTTTTCCCGCGACGGCGCAAGATTGCCTTTATAGATTGCCGGGAGAACAACAAGGGGCTCATCGATTCCATCAAGTCAAAATTTGACATACAGGCGGAATACAAGAATATTGACGGAATGTCAAAAGAGCAAATCGCGGATTACGCCAGAAGCCTTGACAAATGCTCCATCTTGTTCATGCCGTCGGCCTACGACTTGAACGGAAGCGACGTCACTTCCGAAGACGTTGTGAAGGTCTTGTCCGCCAATTCTGAAAACCCGATTTTCACTTGCCACGACGTTTGTTTTGGCCAGGGCGTTTTGGGCGGCTACTTTGTTTCTGTGGAAACGATTTGCGACGCGATAAGCGGCGTGTTAAGGAATTACAGCATTTACAGGTCCGTCGTGAACACTTACGGCGCTTCGCGTCCTTTGGAGCCGGAATACTTTTTTGACGTCCAGCAGATGAAAAAATTCAACATCGTCAAAAGTTCCTTGAACACAAAAACTGTTTACATAAACGACGACCAATCTTTTGTGAAGAACCGCAATTTTTTTATCGCGCTTTTGATTGTGGCTTTTTTGGTTTTGCCAGCAATCGCGATCATTGTCTTTTTGCTGGCGAGCAAAATGAAGGCGTTGTACGCGCAAGTTGACGAGGAACGTTCAAAGCTTAACGCGATTGTAAGCCAGAGTGACGCGCTTTTTTGGGAATGTTACTTTGACCGCGACGAAGAGGAAATTTTCCTTGACGACAGCGTTGACGACGACAGCAGCGACGTTTTTACCGGAGACATCGCCCAGGGCTGGATAGACAGCGGCATCATTCCCGAAGAGTACTTGGACAAGTACAACGAAATCATTTCCGACCTAAAAGGCGGCAAGGAAACTGTTTCAATAGACTTGCCGCTTTTGCAGGAAGACATCCACACGCACTTGACCACAACAAGGTGGAAGCACATAGTTTATAAAATCATCGAAAAAAAAGGCGCCAAGGTCACAAAGGCCATCGCCACCGCCATTGACATCACCAACCGCAAGCGCGCCGAGGAAGAGTATGAAGGCGAAATGTCTTACCGCTCTTTTGTAAGCAAAGAATATCCCGCCTATACAAGATTGAACCTTACAAGCAACGTCATCATGGAGCGAATGGTGAACGTTGCCGAATTGGGCCGCGCGATGGTTGACACCACCGCCGACAATGAGCTGGACGCGATTGTCAGCATTTCTACCACATTCGGCCAAAACCAAAATCTTCCCGGCGCGTTGACAAGAAAAGAATTGCTCACGATGTTCATGAACGGAACGAGGTCCAAGGACTGGGACTTTTTCTACAAATTTAAGACGGGGATAATTCGTTGGTTCCGCCTTAGCGTTGAGCTTACGTCCAACCCGCACACAAACTGCATAGAAGCCAACATTTATTTGCGCGACATCACCAACACAAAGATAATGTCGATTTCCAAAGATTCGGTTTTGGACGAGGAAGTCGAATACATTTTCTGGCTTGACCTTTCAAACGCCAGCTGCCACTTTATCCACCACGCCAAAGACGTTTCTTGGCTGCCGGCCGACAAGGATGAAGTTGACTATTATTCAATGATTGAAAAAATGCTTAACGATGTTGTAAGCAGCAAGGACAGGACGCAGGTTGAGGAATTCTTTGCCCTAAAATATCTTACCGTGCGCTTGAAGGACAAGCAGGCCGCCAACTGCACGTTTGAAGTTATTACAGACAATTTGAGAATCGCCATCAAGCAGGCGCACTCGTATTTCTTGAACGGCAACCAAAACATCATCGTGTTCATCTGCCGCCTGCAAAACGAAAAGCTTTCAAAGGCCATCGAGCAGGCGGAAAAAGCCAACGCCTCCAAGAGCGACTTCCTTTCGCGCATGAGCCATGACTTGCGCACTCCTATGAACGGCGTAATCGGAATCGCGGAATTGGCCGAAGACGAGTTGGACAAGCCCGACGCAATTAAGGAAGACTTGCGCAAAATCAAGTCGTCGTCAAAATACATGGTAAGCCTTTTGAACGACATTCTTGACATGGCCAAAATCGAAAGCGGAAAGCTTGAGATTAGAAACAGCAAGTCAAGCATCGGCGAAATGCTGGAGTTTGTCTGCACCCAGGCGGCGGCTCTTTGCGAAAGCAAGAAAATTAATTTTTACTGCAACCAAGATCCAAAGCGCTACATGAACTATTTTGTCAACGTTGACAAAATGCACTTGCAGCAAATCGTAATGAACCTTTTGTCGAACGCTTCAAAATTTACGCCGCCTGACGGAAGGATTGAATTTTTGGCCAATGTCGTTTCAAAGACCGACAAAAAGCTTGACATCGAGTTGATTGTAAGCGACACGGGCAGCGGCATGACCAAGGAATTCCAAAAGGTTATGTTTGAAGCCTTTACGCAGGACGCGAACTCCATAAACAAGCAGGGAACGGGCCTGGGACTTTCCATCGTGAACAATCTTGTAAAGTTGATGGGCGGAACCATAAAATGCGATTCGGCTCCTGGCGAAGGAACTACATTTACAATCAACCTTGAAATTGAAATTTTGGAAGCCAATTTTGGCGACGCAGCAAAATCCTCCGAAGGTTCCGCGAAAAAAGAGCTTATCGACCTTACCGGAAAGAAAATTCTTTTGGTTGAAGACAACGCTCTTAACCAAGAAATTTCAAAGCGCGTCCTGCAAAAGAACGGAATGGAAGTCACGATTGCCGAAAACGGTTTGGTGGCTTTGGACAGATTCTCGGAGAGCGCGGAAAACGAATACGACCTTGTTTTGATGGACGTAATGATGCCGGTCATGGGCGGAATAGAGAGCGCGAGCCTTTTGCGCAAGATCGACCGCCAGGACGCAAGGGAAGTTCCAATCGTGGCGCTTACGGCCAACGCGTTCCAAGAAGACATCCAAAAATGTTTGGACGCTGGAATGAACACGCACCTTTCAAAGCCAATCAACCCCACGCTGTTGATTCAAACGATTTCGGATTTGATAAACGCGCGGCAAGAGCAAATGGCTTAAAAACGCCTTTTGATTTTTGGATTGATTTTAGGCTTCCACCGTCTTTGGAACGCAGGCTTCAACTTCTTTTTTGGGAATTGACAAAAAGATGTCGACTACTTGCGCGTCAAATTGGCTTCCGGCGCAATCGCGCAATATTGCCGCGGCTTCTTCGTATGTCTTTGCGTCTTTGTAGGCGCGCTTCATAGTTATGGCGGAATAGCTGTCGGCCACGCAAATGATTCTGGCTTCAAGCGGTATTTCCTTGCCTTTTAGGCCGTAGTAGCCGCCGCCGTCTATCCGCTCGTGGTGGAACTTTATCCAAGGAACAATCGTTTCAAAGGATTTTATCGGGGACAGCATTTTTACGCCCGCGAGCGGATGCGTTTTCATGATTCTCCATTCGCCTTCGTCTAGGCCGCTCGGTTTATTTAAAATCGATTCGGGAACTGCCAGCTTTCCGACGTCGTGCATCAAGGCGGCGTATTCAATGCTTACAGGATTGATTTTGTACTTTATCGAAAACGGAAGATGCTTGTAAATCAACATCGTTAGGTTTCTTACATAAAGGCTGTGGCCGCAGAGGTTTGGATCGCGCGCCTCGATCATGCCGATAAGCATTTCAGAAATTTCGAGCGTTCGGTTTTTGACCACGTCGGTAAGGTTGAACATGATGTTCAGCACTATCCAAACAAAGACGCTGCCGCCGAACAAAATTCCGCCCATCATATAGTCTGGCGAGCCGAAAAGCGCCGTGAAAAGATAGCCCAAAAAAAAGAATATCAAAAGCACAAGGCCTGTCGCGCGCAACGCGGTTGATTTTTTATCACCTGCTGAAATGACGTCGCCCATTCCGTTAAGAAAAAGCGCGTAGCGGATGATGTTCCACTGCATGAGCAAGGCGCCCAAAATTATCATAATGAAAATGATTGTTTGCGAAGCAACAGACATATAAACATTTTAACTCTTAGACTTTGCCGCGTCAAGAGAAAAAGCTTTGCAAAAAAAGCTCGTGGCGCTTGAAATCTTCCATCAAAAATGCTAAAATACGCGTAAATGACATATTCACAAAAATTGTCATTTTAACATTTTCTATATATAAAGAGGAATGACATGGCCGCTAAGCACGCGTTTTTGTTTCCCGGACAGGGAGCGCAAACTCCCGGAATGATTAAGGATGTCGCGGAGGCGTTTCCTGCCGCGAAAAAAGTTTTGGACGACATTTCGCAGATTGCCGGAACGGATGTTCCAAAGCTTTTGTGGGAGTCCGACGCGCAGGCGCTTTCACGCAGCGACAACAGCCAGCTGGCCATCACAGCCGCCTCGCTTGCCATTTGCGCGGCGCTTAAGGAAAAGGGAATTGTTCCCGCCGCGGCGATGGGCTTTAGCCTTGGAGAATTTCCGGCCTTGCATATCGCGGGCGTTTTGAGCTTTGAAGACGTTATAAAGGTTGTTCTTGACCGCGGCAGAATCATGCAGGCCGTTTGCGAAAAAATCGCCGCCGAAAACGAAGGCCACGCGCCCGGAATGAGCGCGATTCTTGGCTTGCCGCCGGAAAAGGTCGCGGAAATCGCCGCGTCAATTCCCGACGCTTACGCCGCCAACTTGAACTCTTCCGTTCAGACTGTTATAAGCGGAACCGAAGCCGCGCTCGAAAAGGCCGAGGCCGCCGCCAAGGAAGCCGGCGCCAGAAGGGCCGTTCGTCTTAAGGTTGCAGGCCCCTTCCACAGTCCCTTGATGCAGCGCGCGGCCGACGAGTTTGAAAAAGCCATTGCCGGCGTCACCTTTAACAATCCTACAATTAAATTGTTCAGCAACGTTACCGGAAAGGAAGAGACCAGCGGCGAGAACGCCAAAAAGTCCGCCGTCCTTCACTTGACGCACCCCGTCCGCTGGACCGACGAAGAGGACGTTTTGGCCGCGCTTGTCAAGGCCGACGGCGGAGAATGGAAATTGCTTGAGCCGGGCCCTGGACAGGTTTTGAGCGGCTTGTGGGCCAAGACTGCTTACGCCGAAAGCTTAAAGTGCGTTCCGGTAAATTCTGCGGAAGCGTTAAGCGGCGATTTGTAATAGGAGAATAAGATGCCCGCGTCAAGCGCGGGCATGACAGGTTGGGTCAGCACGGGCATGACGGGCGACTTGTGTCATGTTCGGGTTTAACCCGGACATCTGTGACAAAAAGATTGCCGCGTCAAGCGCGGCAATGACAAATATGGAGATAAATATGAAACTTTTGGAAAATAAAAAAGCCTTGGTCACCGGCTCAAGCCGAGGAATCGGAAAGAAAATCACGGAAGTCTTTTTGGCCAACGGCGCCGAAGTTTGGGGCCTTTGCACAAAGGAAAGCGCCGGAAAGGCCGAGCTTGAAAAGCTTGCCGCCGACAACGGCGTCGCCTTCCACGAGATTTACGCCGACGCTTCAAACGCCGAGCAGCTTAAGGAAGTTGTCACAGCCACGCTCAAGGAAGCCGGCGCCTTTGACGTTTTGGTAAACAACGCCGGAATTACCAAGGACGGACTTTCGTTCCACATGAAGATGGACGACTGGAAAAAAGTTTTGGACGTAAACCTTACCGGCGCCTTTGTCGCGACGCAGATTGTTTCCAACGACATGATCCACAAAAAGCATGGCTCAATCGTCAACATGACAAGCATCGTGGGCCTTCACGGCGGCGCGGGCCAGGTGAACTATTCGGCCAGCAAGGCGGGCTTGATCGGCTACACAAAAAGCTTGGCCAAGGAAGTCGGAAGCCGAGGAGTTCGCGTTAACGCCGTCGCGCCCGGCTTTATCGACACCGACATGACAAAGGCCGTTGACGAAAAGATTCGCGAAAATTGGATCACGCAGATTCCGCTCCGCCGCGCGGGCCAGGTTGACGACGTTGCCAACGCCGTCTTGTTCTTGGCCAGCGACTTGTCCACATACATTACGGGGCAAGTTCTTGGCGTTGACGGCGGAATGGGCTGTTAAAATGCGCATCCATGCGCATTTTAACAGGTCGAGAATTTGCTGGCGCAAATTCTCGCAAATTGCGTGAAGTAACCGATGACGCGACATCCTGTCGCCAATTTATAAACTGGAGATTTTTATGAGAAGAGTTGTTATTACTGGTTTGGGAGCGGTCACTCCGCTTGGAAATTCTGTTGAAGAGACTTGGGCCGGAATCAAGGCTGGAAAAAGCGGCATTGGCCCGATAACTTATTACGACACGTCGGTCAGCGCGATTAAGTACGGCGGACAAGTCAAAGACTTTGAGGCCGAAAAATACATGGACGCTCAGGCCGCCCGCAAGATGGCGCGCTTTACCAAGTACGCCGTGGCCGCCGCCAAGATGGCGCTTGACGACGCCGGCTTGACCGGCAACGCCGAAGTTTTGGACAAGGCCGCGATTTATTTGGGCGTTGGAATCGGCGGCTTTGAAGTAACCGAAAACAATTGCGTCAAATGGTACGAGTCCGGCAAAAAGCGCGTGAACCCTATGACAATTCCGCAGCTTATTCCCAACGAGGCCAGCGGAAACATCGCCATCGCTTTTGGCGTGCACGGCCCCTGCCACACAATCGCCACGGCTTGCTCAAGCGGAACCGACGCTTTGGGCGACGCGCTTGACTTGATTAGATGCGGCCGCCGCGACGTTTGCATTGCCGGCGGAACTGAAAGCACAATCACAGGTTACTGCGTTGACTCATTCGCCGCCTTGCAGGCTCTTTCGCGCGCCCGCGTGGACGACCCGACAAAAGCCTGCCGCCCCTTTGACAAGGACCGCGACGGCTTTGTAATGAGCGAAGGAAGCGGCATTCTTATTTTGGAAGAGTATGAGCACGCCAAAAAACGCGGCGCCAAAATCTACGCCGAGCTTGCCGGTTACGGCGGATCCAACGACGCGTATCACTTGACCGCCCCCAACCCGGACGGAGTTCAGGGCGCCGCCGCCATGACCGAAGCGATGAAGGACGCGGGCGTAACTCCCGACCAAGTTCAGTACTACAACGCGCACGGAACCAGCACGCACAAAAACGACTGCGGCGAAACGCAGATGATTAAGATCGCTTTTGGCGACGCCGCCAAAAAACTTCACATCTCTTCAACAAAGAGCATGACAGGACACATGCTCGGAGCCACAGGCGCTGTTGAGGCCATCATCACGACAAAAGCCGTCGTCGAGGGCTTTGTTCCGCCGACAATCAACTTGGACAACCAGGACTACGAAGGCGGCTGCGACTTGGACTACACTCCCAACAAGGGAATCGACATGAACATCGATTGCGCGATGAGCGCCACGCTTGGCTTTGGCGGCCACAATGGCGTTGTAGTAATACGCAAAATTTAAACAGATTGAAAAAAAACAAACCGCTCCCGTCGGGAACGCGGGCTCGAAAAAAGGCTTCGCTTCGCTTCGCTCGTTGCAGAATTTTTTTCGGCCCGCAACCCCGACTCCGCGGTTTATAATTTTTATAAGGAGTGTTTAATTATGAGTCTTACAACAAATATCGAGGCCTTGTTGCCCCACAGAAAGCCTTTCTTGTTCGTTGACGAAATCGTAAGCGCCGACGACGAGGGCAGCGTAAGCACCCGCAAGTTCACCGACGAAGACTTTTTCTTCAAGGGACACTTTCCCGAGTATCCGGTAGTGCCCGGAGTGATCTTGGTGGAAACAATGGCGCAGGCCGGAGGAGCCGCTTTGAGCTTCCAGAAAAAATTCAAGGAAGGCTCGCTCTTTTTCTTGGGAACGGTTGACAAAGTCAAGTTCCGCCGCCAGGTTCGCCCCGGCGACACCGTTAGAATGGAAATCAAAAACCTTCGCGTCAGCGACCGTATGATCAAGCAGTCCGGCCAAGCCTTCGTTGGCGACGAGTTGGCCGCCCAAGCTGAATGGATGTGTCTCGTCGGATCCGCTCAATAGAGCGGTCCGACGTGTATGAAAATTTCCTAACACAACGCGGAGCGCGAAAGCGCGACGCATGTGTTTAGTAGGTTCTGCGCAATAACTCGCTTCGCTTGTTTTTGCTAGTTGTAATATTTACTGCGCTCTCACGAGCGCGACTGGCAATAGTGCAGAACCTACACGTAGAATAGTTTCCTTGCAAAAAAAAACGGCCTTCCGCAATGGAAAGCCGCCTTAGTTTAAACGCGCGCGGTTTTACTCCGCTGTTTTGTCCACGACTTCGGCAGTTGGAGCGTTTGTCTTGATTGACTCAATTCCGTTTTGAACGCTCTGCTTTGTGGTGTAGCCTTCGCCGCTGGCGATTATCTCGCCGTTTGAAGCCTTAAGGCGATAGCGGAATTCGCCGGCCTTGTCCTTGTAGATTTCAAACTTGGGATTCTTGAGCGTTGCGTAACCGTCAACAGTCTGGTCTTCAATTTCTGCCACGCAGTTTGTTCGCACGCTTTCGATGCCGTTTTGCGCGTTCGTCTTTGACTCATACACTTCTGAAGTCGCGATGATTTCGCCGTTGGCGGCAACCAAATTAAAGTAAATGCCATCATTCTTCGCTTTGGCGATAACAAATTTTCCAGCCATAATGTAAGCCTCCTTGTGGAAATATACGCTTTACATTGTATTATCGCTCTAAAGTTCTGTCAAGTTTTTTTTTTTTTTTTACTAGACATAAAACTTGACAGCAGAAAAAACCAGGTTTATAATTAATTATCAAATTTTGCAAGGAGTAATTATGGCAAAACAACCTAGAACTTGGGGCATCTTTGTATGCCAGTTGGCTTTGGCGATTTACTTTGTGGTCACCGCAGCCTGCTTGATTTTAAAAATCGGCTCGTCAATTTCGTCTGCGGAAATTACAGCCGTCGCCGGGCTTTTTGGCAAGGCCGCGCCTGTCATCAGCATTGCCATCGGAATTATTTTGGGCGTTTGCGGAATCATGTTCGCGCTCAAAGCTTTTGGCATGGATTTTGAAAAGTTCGACGACTATGTAAAATATGTCACAATCGTTCTTTGGATAATCGTCACAGTCATAACATTGATTTTCTACATCAAGGAATGGACGTCAATCTTGGTTTTGCACTGGCTTTTGGTTTTGGCAAAGAACGCGCTCATCATAGGCGCCACTTTAACCGTCAAGAACGGAAAATAAAATAAATATATAGAGGAGTTTGATTATGACAGCAATGAACAAGGAAATTAAGCAAATTCTTGCCCGCGTTGACGCGGCCGTAAAGGATTTGGAAAGTGTTGAAGATTCACAGATTGACATTTTTGAAGATTTGGGCGTTTTGATTTCTGACGTGGCTCAAGTTCTTTTTGCAAAGAGCAAGAAAAACAGAGAGGCGGAAAAGAAAGACGCGATTAACACAATTGTTTCTATCCTTTCAAAGGTTGTGAACCTTTAAGCGCAAGCTTCTAAGCAAATTGGACAGAACTAGCAAAATAATAAAAACAAGCGTTATAGGAATACTGGCCAATGTAGTGTTGGCCGGTTTAAAGTTGGTGGTTGGACTTCGTTCAGTCTCAACTTCTATAACGCTTGACGCTGTCAACAACTTGACAGACGCGCTGGCGCCGCTGATAACGATTATCGGCGTGAAGCTATCGGTAAAGGCTCCTGACAGAAAGCATCCTTATGGTTATGGCAGAATTGAATGTCTTTCCACCATGGCCATAGGAATAATTATCAGCTACACCGGTTTGTTTTCGGTAATCGAATCGGTTAAGAAGATCATGCAACCGGCGGCGCCAAATTACAGCCCGCTCGCGCTTGAAATAATCGCTCTTACAGTTGTAGCGCGAATGTTGCTTGGCCTTTACACAATAAAATCGGGAAAAAAACTTGAATCGGAGTCGCTTGTCGCTTCCGGAAAAGACGCGCTCAACGATTCTTTCATTTCAATCTCAACTATTATAGTGGCCCTTGTCTTTATTTTTACTGGGCTCAATGTGGAAGCCTTTTTGGGCCTTGTGTTTTCGGGTTTGATTATCAAGGCGGGAATGGAAACGCTCTATGCCACTGTTAGCAAAATTCTTGGCGAGCGCGTTCCAATTGAATTGTCAAAGGCGGTAAAAGAATCCATAAAGTCGTTCCCCGAAATTGACGGCGTATACTGCCTTGTCATACATGATTATGGAAAAGATCGCCTTTTGGGTTCCGCTCACATCGAAGTTCCCGAGTCGCTGACGGCTTTGTACCTTGACACGCTTGAACGGAGCGTTGCGAAAAAAGTTTTGGATGACACGGGCGTTGAGCTTATAGGAATAACTGTGTACGCGACGAATGTGGCCAACCAAGAGGCCGCGAACGACAAAAAGAAAGTTAAAGAAATTCTTTCTGAATATAAAGACGTCTTGCAAATGCACGGCTTTTACAAGGACAAAGTTGACATGGTCGTCAAGTTTGACTTGGTGATTGACTTTGACGCAAAAAATAAAAAGGCTCTGCGCGACGAGATTGCGCAAAGGGTCCAAAAGCTTTTTACGGAGTATGAAGTTTCCATTGCTGTAGACTATGACTATTCTGAATGATACTGGAGAAAAAATGAAATCAGACGTTTTAAAAATTACAAAAGACGAAGCCTCGCTTGCGGCCTTGATTGCAGAAACTAAAAAAGCGGCGGAGTACGCCAATCTTGGCGCAAAAGAAGCGTTGCGCCTTTCCCTTCTTGCCGAGGAACTTATTGGAATGTTGCCTGAATTGCTTGGCTATTCCGACGGCAGCTTTTGGATTGAAAGCGAAGGCAAAAAATTTGACCTTCACGTTTCGCTTTGCCCCAATGAATTTCTTACGGCGGATAAGCGCAAAAAACTTATTTCCGTTTCTTCTGACGGAAAAAATTCCGCCGCCGTAGGAATTATGGCAAAGATAAAGCTTGCGGCGCAATTTATGCTTGTCGATTATCAGCGCGGAAGGGCGAGAATTCCCGCAATATACGCCGATATTCTTAAAGAAGGAGACGGCGATTCGTCGGTCATATGGTCGTTGAACGATTATCAAGAAAAGGCCCGCAAGAAAAAGGGTGAAATTTGGGACGAGCTCGAAAAGTCAATCATTTCCAACCTTGCCGACAATGTGCTTGTCAACTTGCAAGGCGACAAGGTTGAGATTATCGTAAAAAAAGAGTTTTAACGATTTTAAGCCCCGGCTTCATGACAGCCGGCATAGAATATTTTTGCCTTTGAGGAAGGCGGCCGCGATTGCAATTTTTCCCTTGAAAAAAAGAGGAAGTTTCCTTGGAACTTTTGGGCAGCGGCTCCGTCACCGGCTCTCCGTCGCCTATTCTGAATCTTTCGTTCCACTAGCAAAAGCATTCAAAGCGCGCTATAATAACCATCATGATATATCCATATATGACTTTGCCCGACGAAACGGAGATAACTCACTCAGATATCATTCACGACGGCGGAAAAGAACAAGTAAAAGTGTATATAGAGACTCCGATAGAAGGCGGCTTTAAAGACGCGGTTTGCGTTCTTCCTGATTACAAATGGGAGAACCACGGTTACTCAGAAAAAGAAATGGAGTATTACAAGGATTTTGTGGAAAAAGCCGCGCACCTTTTCTTTAAGTTCGCTCGTGGCGGAGGCTTTGAAAATGCCGCAAATTTTTAGCATCGGCGCTTATCTTGTCTACTTTTGGTCGAATGAAGGCGAGCCGTTAGAGCCTGTTCACGTTCATGTCTCAAAAGGAAAGCCTGACAAAAATTCAACAAAGATTTGGATAACAAAATCCTTGAACTGCATTGTTTGCAACAACAATTCAAAAATTCCAAATCACGTTCTCAACAACCTAATTGAAATTATCGAAAACCGAGCGTTTGAAATTGTAGCTAAATGGAACGAACGCTTTGGTTATTTGAAATTTTATTGCTAATTAATCTATAATTAAATTATAAAATCGAGGTTCCCCCATGAAAAAATTTATCGCAGCATTTGCATTTTGCGCGGCGATGGCCGCAAGTTTGCACGCCAGGGACGTGACCGTTTCTATTGGAGCGGGCGAGGGCTGGAAGGGGCCGCAGCTTGCGGTTTGGCTTGAGGACGAGCAGGGCCGTTATGTCAAGACCCTTTACGTGACCCAAAAGGCTGGCGGCCTTTCTTGGTTTTTGGGTCCCAAAGAAGGGCGGCCCGAATCGCTTCCTGTTTGGTACCACGCTTCAAAGCATGACTCAAAAAAATCCGCCGCGCAAAACAGTTCCCCAGACAAAAAAGAAATCGACGCGGTGACAAGCGCCACGCCCAAAGGCGGCCTTGTCATTAACCAAAAAATCGACGACGCGTCTTGCGTGATAAAGGTGGAAGTGAACGCAAGCTTTGACTACAATTCAACTTGGACAAAAAAGAATTCCGGCGTAAACGGCCAGCCTTCGCTTGTTTACCAAGCCCTTCTTCCCGCGGGACAAAAAGAGGAAGTGGCCTTGGAACTTGTTGGAAGCGGCTCCATCGACGGTTCTGACGGAAGCGTTCACAAAAATGTCGGTGGAATTGATTCTGCAAAAACGATTGTCCGAAACATTAACGTTTCTATTTTTTGATATATTTTTTTATCATCAAAACCCAGCAGTTGATTGCAAGGCTTTGCGGCATGTGCTGTTGAAGCCATGTCACAAAGCTCACGCCAAGGCTATTGATTGAAAGCGCCTTTCCTTTGCGCGCGTCGCGGACAGCTTTTTTCGCCACGTTTTGCGCGGTGTCGATGAGCGGATATTTGACTTTTTGGCCGTTAAGAGAATCCACTATAAGGTTTGTTTGTATCCAGCCGGGACAAACGGCAGTCACTTTTATGCCGGAATCTTTTAGTTCCTGTCGAAGGGCGCGGGTGTAGCTGTAAACGAATGATTTTGTGGCCGCGTATAGGTTTATGAATGGAAGCGGAAGGAATGCGGATTGTGACGCGATGTTCATTATAATGTCTCCGCGCTTCATGTAAGGAATGCAAATGTTGCAGAGCGCGGCTGGCGCGATGCAGTGGCATATTACGCTTGTTGAAATTTCTTGCGTTGAAAATCCGCATGAAGGACCAAAGCGTCCCGCGCCCGCGTTGTTGACAAGCCAACGGATTTCAATTCCTTGGCTTGATTCGGCGGCCAACTTGGCGCTAAGGCTGTCGTAGGATTTTGTGTCGGACAAGTCCATCGTTATGGGAACAATTTTCGCGCCTTGAACGGCAAACTCTGCTTTTATTGATTCAAGTTTTGAAAGATTGCGTCCGATGGCCCAAAGTTCGTCAACGTCGTCTATGATTCTTTTTACAATTTCCTTTCCAAGCCCGCCGGCCGCGCCGGTTACAATCGCGATGGTTTTCATACTTGTATTTTCGCGCGAAAACGGTTTTTTGTAAAGATAAATTCTAGAACTTTAATTTATTCCCAGCGCTCGGCCACAAGGCAGAGGTCTTCCTGGCCAAAGAGGTTCGCCATTTCCAATACGCCGGTTATGGTGACAAGGCTTCCGTCGGCAGGAAAGTCGGCGGGGTATTTTTTGTTTGCAAGCGGAAGGACGTTGAGGCCGGTCGGGCAGCAGCCGGTGGCGTCCCAAACAAAGACGGCGAACACGCGCTTTCCTTGGTGGACGTCGCTTGCGAATTGCCCTTTGATTTTGGCAGTCTTGTTGTTGTACTTTTGCGGGTCAACCATCATGTCAAAGACAAGGCCGCTTGCCATGTTGAAATTCATTTTTGTAAAGTCCCAGTCAATTTTTTGACCGGGAGACATTTTTGGAGGCCGCGACGCAAAGGGAACTTCTTGCGCTGCCGGGGCAAAAAGCGCCGTGATAAAAAGCGCCACGATTGCGAAAAATAATTTTTTCATGCTGTTCCTCCTTGCTTTTAGAGATTCCCGCGTCGAGCGCGGGAATGACACGGCGGCATTGATTTAACGCAGCGCCTTTTTAAGAACTTCCAAGTTTTTCTTCATCGCCGAAAGGTAAGAGCGGCCGGCCTTGATATCCTTTTGGGTGATGGACTGGAGCGAATCCATTTCCAAGATTTCGGCGCTCTTCTTTTTTGTGTTGGAAACGATTGTCTTGGCGATTTTTTTGTCGCTCTTTTCTATCGTAAGGACGGCGTTGAGGCCAAGCTCGTCAACTTTTTTGGCAAGGAAAATCACCGTTTCAAAGCTGGCTTCGGTCTCCGCGCTGCAGCCTACAAAGGCCGCGTAATACTTAAGATTGTAGTCGTCGGCCAAGTAGCGGAAGGGGAAGCGGTCGCCGAACAAAATTGTTTTCTTTGCGGCCGCCGCGACAGCAGCTTTGCACTGCGCGTCAAGGTCAAGAAGCGACTTGGAATAGGCGGCGGCGTTGGCCTTGTAGATGGCGGCATTGGCAGAGTCAAGCTCGGCGATTTTTTGCGCGAGCGCTTCCACAAGCGCGGCGGCGTTCCTTAAAGAAAGCCAA
>ONET01000025.1:0-15268 GCA_900316905.1 uncultured Treponema sp. | reverse complement strand
AGCCAAACATGCTCGTCGTACTCAACTTCGTCGTGGTGGTGATGGTGGCCGTCGTGGTCATGGTCGTCATCGTGGTCGGCGCGCTCGTGTTCCTCTTCTTCTTCGGCCTGCATGCCTTCGACGATTTCCTCTTCCTTTACTTTGTCGCCAAGAGATTCCATCATGTTGACGACAACCATGTTCTTGTTCTTGGCCTCGGCGACGGCTTTTTCAACCCATTCGTCGCTTTCGCCGCCTACAAACACCAGCATGTCGCAAACTGAAATTTTCGCGATGTCCTTGATTGAGGCTTGGTAGCTGTGCAAGTCCGTTCCGTTGTTTTGAAGGAGCGTGACGTTAAAGCTTGCGGCCTTGTCGCCGAGAATGTTCATCACCCAATCGTATTCGGGATAAGTCACGCAAACGATGGATTTTTTGGAAGCGGCGAAGGCGCATGAAAAAAGCGCGACGGCCGCGGCAAAAATAATTGTCTTGATTGTCTTGTTCATTTTATACCTCAGTTTAATTTTTATGTTTAATATTTCCGCGATGGGCGCGGCTTGGATTTTTGCGCTTGCCTAAACGTTCAGCCTGATTTTTTGCGAGACCAGCGTTTTGGACTTAAGAAGCGGCCCGCAAACAATCGAGACGTCTTGAATTTTTTTAAATCTATCGCCGCCAACGGCGACGGCAAAAAACAGCGCCAACGACAAAAGCTTTATGTTTTGTTCCGTGATTTGCAAAAGCAAGCAAATGGGGCAGCCGTCGCCGTGACATTCGTGGAAGCGTTCCGAGGCGGAGAAGAAAATCGAAAAAACTGTCAGCGCCAAAAGCGCGGCGGCTATTAAAAGCGCTCTCTTCTTTATTTTTTCTTCCTGCATTTTTGGCACAATCCGTTTAGCGATGATTGGTTCAGGTTTATCTGAAGCCCCAGCTCTTTTGAAATGGACTTTAAGTATTGCTCCGTTTTTTTGTCGGAAAGATGAATTACCGAGCCGCACTTGTTGCACAAAAAATGCATGTGCTCCTCGCAGTGGCCGTCCTCTTCCGCAGTTTGGTATACAAAGGCGTCCGACACCATCGACTTGCGCTTTGTAAGCTTTCCGCTTTCAGTCATTTTGTCCAGATTTCTGTAAACGGTGGTTTTGTTTACGTCAACGCCGTTCTCTTTAAGAAAGGCCGAAAGTTCCGCCGCCGTAAAACCGTGGTCCATTTTTGCCTGGATAAATTGGGAGATTAAGTCGCTTGTTTTGGTGTGGTATAACTTTTGCAACATAGTTGCAATTTATAAAGGAATTTTCGCATTGTGTCAAGCGCTGTTGCGCTTGTTGCGCTTAGTCTGACATGTCTGTGTCTAGGTTGATTTTTACGCTATAGCCCGGAAATTCCGCCAAAACTTCTTGGAAAATTGAAGCGCATTCCGCCTCGCGGTCCTTTGACTCAAAAGAAATCACGACGTCAAATTTTATGATCTTTTTTTCTTTGTCCAAGTAAAAGCCGTGCATTTGCAACACGTCTTTGTGGTCTTCCAAAATGCCGATGATTTTTTCCTTTGCCTCAACCGCGGCGCTGTCGCCGGTGTTGCGCGAATAAATTCCGACGGCGGTCAAAGCTACGCGGGTTTCTTTGTAAACGGCCAAAGATATTTTGTTGGAAAGCTCGTCGATTTCGCGGGCGCTAAGGGTGTCGTCAACTTCAATGTGAACCGAGCCTTGCAAGCGGTTGGGGCCGTAGTCGTTAAGGAACAAGTCGTAGGCTCCGTAAACGCCGGGAATTTTGCAAATCGTTTCTTTTACCGCGATCGCCGTTTCGCGGGGAACGCGCGCGCCCAAAATGTCGTCAAGCGTGTCCTTGAGCATTTCAATCGCGCTCTTTATGATGAAGGCTGAAAGCAAAAGTCCGATGTAGGCTTCCAAAGAAACGCCCGTAAATTTCATGACAAGAACGCCGGCCAATACTGACGCTGAAAGCAGCGCGTCGTTCCTCGCGTCGTCGCCCGACGCTTCCAGCGCCTTGCTTTTGACTTTTGTTCCGACGCGCTTTACGTAAATGCCCAAGGCGATCTTTACAAGAATGGCGATGGCTAAAACGATTATTGTGTAGAGCGAATAGCTTGGCATTTGCGGCGCGATTATTTTTCCAACCGATTCTTTTAGGGCGGCAAGGCCTGCGTAAAGAACGATTGCGCTTATGACGCTGGCGCTGATGTATTCGATGCGGCCGTGTCCATACGGATGCTTTTTGTCCGGCTTTTTTGACGCCAGCTTGATTCCGATTATCGTTATGATTGAAGAAAGCGCGTCCGAAAGATTGTTGACCGCGTCAAGTATGATTGAGATTGACGAAGACGCAAGGCCGACCGCCGCCTTGAGGGCGGCAAGCAAAACGTTCGCGCCTATGCTTATTGCCGATGTCAGCGCTATGCTTTTTTCGCGCGGCGCCGAATTGCTGTTAGTTTCCATTTTATTCAACTCTGGCTCTGTTTTTTCCCGCCGCCTTCGCTTCCTTTAGCGCCTTGTTGGCCCGTTCTACGGCCTGCGCGTAAGACTTGTCGTCTTCGTGGAAGAAAGAAAAGCCTAGCGAAACGGTGGTTTGGATTGTCTTGTCCCTGTATTGAATTTTGCGCGTTGAAACTGTCTCAAGCAATTTTTGGGCGTAGTGCCAGCAGTCGCTTTTTTTCATTCCCCAGAAAATTCCAGCAAAACGGTCTCCGTCCCAACGAATCAAAATGTCGCTTGACCGGCTTTGCTCGTTGAAAATTCCCGCGATTTGAACAAGGACAAAGTCTCCGGTTTCGCGGCCGTATGTGTCGTTCAGCGTCTTAAAGTTGTCGATGTCCATGAACATTATCGCCGGGCTTTCAAAGTTTTCCTTGTAAGTGTAGAAAAGGCGCTTTAATTCTTTTTGTCCAAATTCGCGCGTGCTTGCGTAGGTCAAATTGTCGCGGGCATCTTGTTCGCTTGGGGAATGTGAATTTTTGCGATCGGAATGAATTTTGAGCGCGATGTAAAAAATAAAGAAAAGATCCAGCAATATGATAAGAGGAACGGCGATTTGTGTTATGGTGAGTCCGCGAACTTTTCTCATTGTGGCAATGTAGTCGTAAATGTCGTCGTAGTAGCTTCCCATGCACACAATCCAATTGTAAGGCTTGTAGAGCTTTGAGTATGTGATTTTTCGCGCAAAGTCGTCGGAATCTTTTTTCTTAAAGTAATAGGTGTTGAAACATTCGCCCTTTTTGTTTATTTCTTCAAGCTCACGTTCATACGGAAAGTCGCCGACTGCGTCCTGCATGTCTGTGGAAAGCGACATTCCTTCCGACGAGCGCGGGTTGGGGTGAATCAAACGGATGGCGTAATTTTTTCCGCCCTTGTAATTTTTGACTTCGTTTATCCAATAGTAGGTCTCTTCCACAAAATGAGAGTTGTGCACTTTTGAGCTGACCGAAGCAAGGATTGTGTTGTAAAGCTTTTTTTGCGTCACGCCAAAGTAGAGGCGCGCGAACGGAAGCTCTATTTGCCTCCAAGCGCAAAAGATATTGTCAAGGCTTTTTTCGGAACGGTCCCAGTCTGCGGGCATGTTCTTTGCTTCTAAAATCTCGTCGTCGGAATTTGAAAGCAAGATGTAACCCCACATGTCGCTTGGGTCTTGCGCGGAAAAAACTTTGTCCAGCGTTTGTTTGACGGCCTGGACGCCGTAAATGTTGTGCAGGTAATCGCGCAAGGCGTTCTCGCGGTCGGAAACCAAGGCGTCGTATGATTCGGCCGTTTCGCTTTTGTTGCGGGAAAATTCGTTGATGAAGTTTGTGACGGAATCCTTTAAGAAATTCATCTTGAATTGAACGGCGATTTCCTTTGCTTGAGCCAACGCGGTTCTTTCCTGAACAATAAAAAGAACAAGGAAAAGGTTCAAAATAAAAAGCGAAAGAATCTGATAAAAATACTTTTTAAGCATAGCGGAATAATTTTAGCGCTTTTTATTTTCTTTTTCAAGAATTTATTGAAAGGCTTTTTAATATGGCGTTGGCGGAATTTTGGCCGTCCATCGCGCTGGACACGATTCCGCCCGACCAGCCGCTTCCTTCGCCGCAAGGGTAAAGGCGGGAAAGCCCCAAACATTCAAAAGTCGCTTTGTCGCGCAAGATTCGGACCGGCGTGGACGTGCGGGTTTCGCTTGCGATTAAAAGCGCGTCGGGCGAGATGAAGCCCTTCATGTTTTTGTCAAAGGCCTTAAAGCCCTCCGCAAGGCGGCGCGCGACAAAGGGGGGGAGCCACAAGTCCAAGCGGCTGGAAACTAATCCCGGCGTGTAGCTGGAGCGGGGCAGGCTGGAACTTTGCCGGCCGGCCAAAAAGTCAACCAAGCGCTGGGCTGGAGCCGCCTGCGCCGACTGGCCCAAAGACGCGCCGCCGTTAAGGTAAGTCTGCCGTTCCAGCCAAGACCTAAAGCACAAGCCCAGGACCGGGCCGCCAGCAAGGCGTTCCAAGCCCAGGACCGGGCCGGAATCGGACGCAAGCCCAAAAGTTCCCACCGCAAGTTCCTGACTTGAACCAATATCGTTTTCAAGCCCAGAATCGGCCGCGGCTTTTTGTCCGGCCATAATTTGCGCCACGTCCTCCGGCCTTGTCTCCACGACAATCGCGGCATTGGACCAAGCGGAGTTTCGCTCGGCGGCGCTCATTCCGTTGACAACAATCTCTTGCGGGCCGGTCGCCGACGGAACCACAAAGCCGCCGGGGCACATGCAAAACGAGTAAACGCCGCGGCCTTCAACTTGCGTCGTAAGCCGGTATTCGGCGGCGCCAAGATTGGCCTCGGCGCGCTTTCCGTGGTACTGGATTTTGTCTATCAATTCGCGCGGGTGCTCCACGCGGACGCCAACCGCGAATGTTTTTGCTTCCAAAGATTGCGGGTTCGCGCGCGCCAAAAGTTCGTAAATGTCAGTCGCGGAATGTCCTGTGGCCAAAATCACCGCGTCGGCCAAGAATTCTTTTTGGCTTTTGTCCGCAGCGCGCGCGACGACTCCGCGAACTGTCGTGGGGCCGGAAGTATCGTCAATTACAAAATCCACGACGCGGCTTTCAAAGTGGAACTCTCCGCCCAGCTCTATGATTTTCGCGCGCATGTTGTTTATGATTTGGGGCAGCTTGTTGGTTCCGATGTGGGGATGCGCGTCGGTCAAAATTTTTGGGTCAGCGCCAAAGTGAACGAAGGTTTGCAAGATCTCGTCGATGGAGCCGCGCTTGTCGCTTCTAGTGTAAAGCTTTCCGTCGCTAAAAGTGCCGGCCCCGCCTTCGCCAAAACAGTAATTGCTGTCCGCGTCCACGATTCCCTTTACGCTTATGGCCGCGATGTCGCGCTTTCGCTCGCTGGTTGGACGGCCGCGCTCGATTATTATGGGTTGGACGCCGCGCTCCAAAAGTTTAAGTGCCGCAAAAAGTCCTGCGGGGCCGCTTCCGACTACGACGACTTTTTTTGAGCCGTCCGCCTTGAGCCACGAAAATTCCTTTTGGGCAAGTCCGGGCTTTTCGCCGACATAGGCCTTGTAGCGCAGGCATAGCTTTAGCTGGCCGTGGCGCGCGTCAACCGATTTTTTTACAAAGACAAATTCCGCGCTCTCGCCGCCGGAATATTTTTGGCGGAGCGCCGCGTTGAGTTTTTTATGGATTAAATTTTTGTCGCTTTCTTCTTGCGCCTTTATGACGACGCTCAGGTCAAAAATCATTCCGCGTTTTTTCTACATTTTGTAGCCGGGCTGAATCATCGTGTTCGCGTCGGCGACAACCTTGTCGTAAACTTTTTCCTTCCATTGGTCTTGCGGAACGTCAACGACGCTTACCGAAAAGTGCTCCTTTTCGCGCGCAAGTTCCTTTGACGCTGTTTCCAAAATCGCCTGGGCCAAACGCTTTTTTGTCTCTTCGTCCCGGCCGGGATACATTTGAATCGTGATGTGCGGCATGCTGTCGTTCTCCTTTTTAAAATTTAATTGTCTTAGGTTCCGAGGTAAAGCTTGCGAACGTCGCTGTCGCGTCCTTAAAGTAAAGGACTTGCGTGTTGGAGTCGTTTTCGTCGTAGCGCCCGCGAAGGTCGGGGTAGTTGTCAAGCATGTGTTTTTTGGCTTCCACGCGGTCGTCGTTTACGAGCGTTCCCGCAACGCGAAGCCAAGTTCCCGCCGCTCCGTCAAAGCAAGAAAGCTCCGCCTTGGGATTGGCCGCCAACTGCTTTGAAACGTCCTTTGACTTTCCGGTTTGGATGTAAAGCTTTCCGTCAAACAAGTCGATCGTTCCAAAGGGCCGCACGCGAGGCTGGTCCCCGTCCACCGTGGCAAGGTAATACACCCCGCATTTTTTAATGAAGTCGTAGATTTCGTTCATGGAAATATTTTAGCGCAAGAGGGGAGTCGTGGGCAAGAGATTTTTTTTCGGGCGTTGCGACGTTCGCTTCGCTCACGCCGCCGGGCTGCTCCAGGTTCCGCTTTCGCTCCATTGCTCCACTGCGTTTCGCAACGCTGCGCGCCTTGCGCATCCCTAACGCGAGGGCTTGTTATAGTGCGTATTTCAGTTTGATTTTTTTCTCGGTGCCGTTTCTAATTATTGTCAACTCAAAATCGTCACCTTTTTTAATACCCTTTTTATAATTAATATAGTTTTCTGCGGTGAACATAGGAATTCCGTTGACTGCAGTTATTATGTCACCATAAGATAGATTTGCAAAATAAGCCGGAGTGTTTTTGTATACAACAGTTATAAGACAGCCTGTGTTTTGTTTATATTGGTCTCTGTCTTCTTGATTTAACTCTCTTACAGAGATTCCGGGCGCAAACATATCTTTATAATTGGTTGGTATTTCTACGAATAAATATGCTTCGAAATCATATCTTTCAACAGAGTAGGAATGTGTGGAATATGTTGTTGTTGTGTAAGAACTAATATATCCATAAGCATTGGTATATGTGTGATAGTTTGTTTGGGGAACAGAGTAAACACCATTTTTTGTATTTGTGTATACTTTTGTCCAAACTGCTATCTTGGCTTTTTTTTCTTTACAAAGACTTGTTAGGGCCGCATTGATTTCTGTTGATCCCATTTCAACACCATTAAAGCCCGAACATCCGATGCATAAGTACCAATTTGATGCAATTTCTCTTAATTCGGAGTCGATGTTTGATGCTTTTATGACCTGTGGGGTTTCACCTTCTCTTAGATAGGCTTCTTCTGAGAAAATAACTCCGTCGTAAAAAGGTTTATAATAATCTCTAAAGCCTGTTGTGGTACAGGCGGAGAGAATTAATATAAGAAACAATGATACCGTGAAAGAAATGTTTTTATTCATTCATAAATCTCCTTTTGTTGTCTGTTATCGTGTATTCTAGTTTTTCCTTCTTATGTGTATTTTTATATTTGCGATTGAAAACATAGAATACGCAATTATTACCAGTAAAAGAAAAATGATGTTTTTTTTCATAATATTGTTCCCAATGTATAACTTAATTATAGCGCTTTATTGCGAAGTGTACATATAAATTGTTTTAATTTTTTTTGTGTTTCATTTATATTCATAAAACGGTTTTCGTTGATATTTGCTTGAAGAAACCAGATTGGGATTTCTCCATCAAGATTGTCAATGCAATATACAAAAGTATTTTCTTTAAATCCGAAAAAACAGTGTTGGCATACAGTTGCCGGTACATCTCTCCATCTCGAGAATCTACCATTTATAATTAGTTTACACATATGACAGCTATGTACAATTCCATTTTGTATTGGTTTACGACCGCCTTTTTCCAAAATAAGTGTCTTTTTTTCTTTAAGATATGTTTGTGAAATGCTATCGTCGTAAATCAAAATTATATTTTCCAAATTATAAATCGCATTTTTCACATCATCTTTTGTTTCATAGCTTAAATGTGAAAGATTTACTTCAAAGGTCGTCAATTTATGTTCTTGTATTTTATTGAATTTGATTTCATCAACTGCGTGGGAAACGAAAATTTCAATAGCGATGGGGTTTTCATTATATTCGGCATATAAATCTGGCTTTATATCTCCAAGATTCTTTTCTTGCTCCACAAAATCGACATTTTTGAATTCTATGTGTCCGTTGTTTAAAATTGGAATTCGCTTTTCTTCCGCTATTATTTCTTTTCCCAATAGATGTAATGCGGTTTGACTGCACTTTATACTGTCGTTTCCATTTGCATGCGCAAAGTGATGATGCTTTATTTTTCCGTTGTTTTTTGCGATTAATTCTCCGCCACAGTCAGCGCAATGACAATTGCATTTTGCTCCGTTTGGAACGTCATCAATGTATACGGAGTTTCCCTCAGCGTTTATGGCTAATAACATATATTGCTTTTTCATTTAATTTTCCCTCCCTTCATCACTCATAATCGTCAACATAGCCTTGATCCATATCCAAATCAAAAGGAACATGGCCGTTGTCGTATTCTTCTGAACTCAACTCACCGTTTTTGCCAACTTTCATTAAGTCTAAAATGTTTCCGTCGCAATGAGGGTAGTTCTTGCAAACGATTTCGTCAAAATCGTCTTCTGAGCGATATTCTTCTTTTAATCTTATGGCTTTTACTTCCTTAAATTTATAACGCTCTCCGCAATGTAGACATTCAACGGTGTCTTCTAGGTCGTAGCCTAATCCTTTTTCCTGATGGTCTTTGATTGCCTCTAGTTTTTCCTGCTCGTTTAGTTCAATATAAACATCTTTGTAGTTGTATTTTTCATCTTCTGTCAAATCTGCAGGCGGCATGTTGTGTTTTTGTTCCAAATCAAATCTGTATGGTATGAAATCGCTACGATGTTTGTCAGCGCTTAGAAACACTTGTTTGAAGATTTCAAGTTTTTCTTTGGAGTTGAATTTGCAATTGTTCATTGATTCTGCATTTGCAAGATATGCGCTCCATTCTTCGGCGCTGATTTTATGGGCGTTGTCGAATAAAAGATGAGCAAGTTCCAATTCGTCTGGTTTTGCGTTTTGCAACTCGTTCCACTTAATGAAGCCAGCCAACTGAGCGATGATGTGTTGCGAGTTCATTAATGTAAATTTAAAATCTTCTTTATGGTCGGGAAGGCCAAAGTCTAAAAGTATTCTGCTGATGTCAAAATACTTTGGATGGTAATCGTAAAATTCTTCAGTTTCGTTGAAGATACGGGTTTTGTAATCTCTTAAGAGATTCTTTGACTGGAGTTTAAAATACTCGACGTGTTCCATAACATTTCCTCCTTATGGATAGTTCAAGAGTTTTGTCTATTTTTTGACCCATATCCTTTGCGACAAAATTCTTGACACAAGGATTAATGTTATTTTGTTAGTGGCTGATAAAATCTTTGCATGGGCTGCTAGCGTTGCCACAATCGCTAATTCAAATATAATCACAAATTTTGCTTTTGTCAATAAAAAAGAACGAAAATATCTTTACCAATTTGAAATATGCGCTATAATGTTAGCGGAGGACTGAGTATGTACGCGCAATCTACGTCAGATTTGACAAGAATGATAATGGCTCTTACGGATGAATATCGTATTGCCGCCGTGAAGTATGTTGAGTATCTTTCGCAAGCGCAAAAAAATAGCGCGAAAGTTACGCTCCGCAAAATACAAGATTTATTTTCTTCTGATAAAGGCTGGTCTTCTGAAGACGATATGCTTAAGGATATGGCAAATTTTCGTAGAAAAAGACTTGCAAAATGCGAATATTGATAGATACCAATGTTTTGATTTCAGCTTTTGTTTTTGGCGGAAAGGCAGGGAAGCTTTTAGAGTTGCTTTTCTGCACAGAGCATGTGCTTCTTATTTCCGACTATGTTGACTCTGAATTCAAGGCAAAACTAGGGCAAAAATGGCCTAACAAGGCTGATGAAATTTATTCTCTTTATCATGCTTTACCATTTGTGTTTTGCCAAAGCTCTTCTGAACTGTTTGGAAAACTTCGAGATGAGAAAGACATTCAAGTATTGAGCGACGCCATTTTCCATAAAGCGGACATCATTTTGTCTGGCGACAAAGACTTTCTTGAATCGGAATTGGAAAAACCGCAAGTTTTTTCGCCGTCGATGTTGTATGATTATTTTTCGTAACTTCCCATGGACTACAGCTACATATTTTCTTCCGCAAAACCGATAACAAAAAAGTTCGCGGCGTTTGGATTTAAAAAGCGCGGCGGCTCTTGTGTTTGCAAAAAGGCGCTTTGTGGCGGAGACTTTTACGCGCTGCTTGAGATTCGCGGTCAGGTGTTGACGGCGCAAGTTTACGACGCGGTGACGGACGAGATTTACGCGCCCTTTGACATGCGCGGCGCCCGAGGTTCTTTTGTGGCCGCCGTCAGGGAAGAAGTTCAAAAAATCGTAGACGATTTTTACGAGCGCTGCTTTGAGTCGGAAGACATTCACAAAAAATACTTTGACTTTATCGAGCGCAAGTTTAATTGCAAGGCGGACTTTCCGTGGGCGCAAGAAGAAGGAGCGGCCAAGCGCTATTCAGACGCGGCGGTTTTCCGCTGCCCCAACCAAAAATGGTTCGCGCTTGTGATGGAAATCACCTACAAGAATCTTGGCCTGGCAAACGACAAAAAAGTTTTCGTGGTAAACCTAAAGGCGGATCCGGAGCGCGTCGCGAGTCTTGCGGACAAAAAGACAATCTTTCCCGCCTACCACATGAACAAAAAGCATTGGATAACGGTTTTGCTTACAAGCGCGACGGACTTTGATCTTTTGCTCTCGCTCACCGAACAAAGCCGCGCCTTGGTGATGGGAAAGGAGCGCGCTTCTTAGGCTTGCAAATAACTCTGGCCGCGCCGCTTTTTAGGCTTGCGAACGATTTTTGTAACGCGCTTCTTGGTCTTACGAACGATTTTTCGCTCACTCGCCAATCGGTTCTGTTCCGGGTGGAACGAACTCGCCGGCCGCCGCGCCGACCAAGGCCTCCAGCGCGTAGGGCGAATAGGAATAGCCCAATAAAATCGTGTCGGCCCAGTCAAAGTCTTTTACCAACACCGGAGACATTATCGCAAAGATCACGACCTTTTTCCCGGAGCGCGCAAGGCCTTCCAAGCTTTTTGCGGCGGCCGCGGAGTTTTGGTCGGCGACGCAAATTATGATTGTGTCATAGCCTTGGGCCGTTTGCGGAATGTTTTGCGCTGCCCATTGCGTTTCGTTTGGGCCCATCGCGTAGTTAAAGCGGAACTCTCCGCTTGACGGCCAGCGTTCCTTTCCCGCCTTAAAGAATTGCGGCTCGCTTCCGCAGAGCAAAACTTTTCCCGCGGACTCTCTTGTAAATGGAAGCGACTTCGCGCGCGTGGCTGTGATCGAGCGGCAGGCTTGGTCCAGGAAAAAGGCTTGGCCTTCCTTGTCGGGAATGCGCTGGTCAATCGCGCTTTCGTCTGGGTAAAGGGGAGCGGTGTTCTTTCCTTTGTAATAGTCAAGCTTTGCAAGAATCACGCGGCGCGCGGCGGCCACAACTTTGTTCCTAAAGTCGCTGTCGCGCTTCATAGAGGCGATCACGCCGGTCCAAAGCGGCTCGTCAAGCTGCGCGGTGCTTGAAGAAATTACGATGTCGTTTCCCGCGTCCACGGCCATCTTAAAGGCGCGCGAGACAGAGCCTGCGTACATCGTGGCTCCGTTCATCATCATGTCGTCTGTGATGATAAGGCCCTTGTAGCCCATTTGCTTTCGCAAAATTTCTGTCAAAAAATATTCGCTAAGGCTGGCCGGCTCTCCGTTGGGACGCAGCTGCGGAAAGCTTAGGTGTCCGCTCATTATAGCGGGAACGTTTTCCTTTATCAAATATTTAAACGGAACCAACTCGCGGTTCTCAAAAGTTTTTTGGTCGATGTTGATGCTGGGCAGGAACAAGTGCGAGTCGTTTTGCGTGTCGCCGTGGCCCGGAAAATGCTTTGCCGTCGGAATCACGCCCGCGTCAAGGCAGCCCTTTGCCCACGCCGCTCCAAGAATCCCCGCGATTCGGGCGTTCTCTCCAAAAGAGCGCGTTCCGATTATCGTGGAATTTTTGTCGGTGTACAAATCGATTGTCGGCGCGAAATTCATGTTGATGCCTAGCGCGGCGATTTCGCGGTTGATGTAGTAGCCCGAATAATACGCGTCGTAAGGATAGCCGCTGGCTCCGATCGAAAGGTTTCCGGGCGTGATGGAAGTGTTCCCCTTTACGTGGCGGATCCAGCCGCCCTCTTGGTCGGTTGCCACGAACAGCGGAATCTGAAGCTTTCGCCTTTGCGCCTTTTGCTGCAGCGCCTTTACCGAGCGCGCCACCAGCGTCGTGTTGTCGGTGTTCCAGCCAAAAACTTTCACGCTTCCCAGGCCGCGCGACAAGACCCATTCGTTCAACAGGTCGCTAGGCTCCGCGCCCGCCCAGCCGAACATCAATATTTGCGCGTAAAGCTCTTCGTCGCTCATCCGCGAAACGAGCGCGTCGGCCAATTCTTCGTTGGGGTAGTCGCTCCAAAAGTTTATGTCGGCTTGCGCGGCTGCGTTTTTGGGGAACGCGAGCAAAAGCGCGAGCGTAAAAACAAGCGCCGTCGCGAACGAGGCGGCGGGCTTTTTGGTCTGGAAATAATTTTTGCTTTTGGACATTTTTGTTATGGCGGATTTCATTTTTAACTTAGGCTCCGAATGTAGTCGGCCGCCTCAAAGGCCGCGATCGCTCCGTCGCTTGTGGCCGTGACAACTTGGCGGAAAGGCTTTGAGCGCACGTCGCCCGCCGCGTAAAGGCCGGGCACGGCTGTCCGCATTTTTTCGTCGGTCACGATGTAGCCGGCCTCGTCAGTTTTTAGCGTTGAAAGCAATTGGTTTTGCGGAATCATTCCCACGCTCACAAAAACAGCCGCGGCGGGCATTTCGGTCAGTGACCCGTCTTGGACATTTTTTATGACGACGGCTTCGACTTTTTGCGTTCCCTTGATTTCTTCAAGCGTACTGTTCCACAATACCGAGATTTTGGGATTGGCCAAAACACGGTCGGCGACGGCCTTTTGGGCGCGCAATTGGTCGCGGCGGTGGACCAAATAAACTTTTTCGGCCAGCTGCGAAAGATAGTTGGCTTCGTCGCAAGCCGCGTCTCCGCCTCCGATTACAAAAATCGTCTTGTTCCTAAAAAGAGGGCCGTCGCAAACCGCGCAGTAGCTGACTCCGCGGCCTTCCAATTCCTTTTCGCCTGGAACGCCAAGCTTTCTGTGCTCGGCTCCGGTCGCAAGGACTATTGCCTTGGCCGTGTATTTTCCCTTGCTTGTCTCAATTTCAAATTTGTCCTGAACCTTGTCGATTGACTTTACGCTCGCGCTTGTGATTTTGGCGCCAAAGGCTTCGGCCTGCTTTTGCATCGTCTGGATAAAGGCGTAGCCGTTGGCCGGCGGAAAAACGCCCGGATAGTTTTCCAAGGCGGCGATTTTTAAAACTTGTCCGCCAGCGACGGAAAGGTCAAGGGCCAACGCGCTTAGTCCCGAGCGCGCCGCGTATTGGACGGCCGCAAGGCCTGCCGCTCCCGCTCCGATTGAAATAAAGTCGTATTCGTTTTGCGCTTCTACGCCCATGACATTCTCCTTTCGTTCAGTCTTGACTCAGTATAGCAAAAGAGCGCTTGCTTTTCAATCTGTTCTATTATAATATTGCGGAACGATGATAAAGACCGACGGAATAATTTTGGACATAGACGGAACCTTGTGGAACACTACCGGCGTCGTCGCTAAAGCCTGGAACAAGGCCATCGCCGACTGCGGCTTTGACGCGGCCTTGGTGAACGCAAGCGGCCTTCAAAAAGAATTCGGAAAGCCGATGAACGTAATCGCCGACGACTTGTGGCCCGCCCTTACGCAAGAGCAAAAAGACCGCTTGATGGAACAATGCTGCGTCCGCGAGCAGGAAGCGCTGAAAGAAAACCATGAAGACATTTCCTATCCCGCCGTCCGCGACACGATAAAGGCGCTGGCCCAAAAGTTCCGCCTTTACATTGTGTCAAACTGCCAAAGCGGCTACATCGAGCTTACGATGGAAAAAAACAAAATCGCGGACTTTATCAGCGACCATGAATGTTACGGCGACACCGGCATGGGAAAGGCCGACAACTTGCGCCTGCTTGTCCAGCGCAATGCCATAAAGGCTCCGGTCTACGTGGGCGACACGCAAGGCGACGCGGACGCTTGCCGCGAGGCCGGAGTGAAATTTGTTTGGGCCGGCTACGGCTTTGGAAGCGTCCAAGAATTCGCGGCCAAGGTTGACCGCTTTGACCAGCTATTGGATTTGTTCCAAAATCTTGACTAAATCTTCTTTGGTCTTTGCAAGAGGCCGCTTTAAGTCAAAGCTCGCCAAGACTTCCTGCACGTTTTGGGGAACGGCGATTTTTTCTCCCAGCGCGTGTTGGGCAAAAGCCGCCGAATAAGAAGGGTGGTCGCGCTGAATCAATACAACCGCGTCGCCCGAGCCGTCGTCCAAATCCTTCTTTGCCTTTACGGCGGCGTAAGCTTGCGCGGTCTCCGCGTCAGAAATCAAGTCGTATTTTTTGTAAAGCTCCTGCGCGGCTTTTTCGACGGCCTCGTCGTCTACGCGGGCGGGGTAGACAAAGCCTTTTATCATCGCCGAGTAGTCGGTAAAGAAGTCTTCCAAGCGCTCCAAGTTGCTTGGATCGCTTGGGTTGGCGCGCGGCCTTTGCTCCAGCGGAACAAGCGAGTCGGTGATTATCGGATAGCCCTTGGCGTCCGCTCCTAGCGAGCCGCTTGTCGGAACGATGAAGCCGCGCAAGGGAAGCGACAGGCGCCAGCTGTAAAGGCCGGCCATCAAGTTGGAATAGTTTCCCGGCGCCATCGCGTAGTAAATGTCGCCCGAAACTTTTTCCTTTAGGCGCGAAAAGGCGTATGTGTAAAAAAACGCTTGCGGCAAAAGGCGGCCGATGTTGGCCGTTGTTGAAGCTGTCAAGCTGAATTTTTGGACAAGCGCGCGGTCCGAAAAAATTTCTTGAATCAAGGCGCGGCAATAGTTTAGGTCGCCGTCAATTTCAATCGGATAAATGTTCCCGCCGTTCCAAACAAAATCGGATTCATTCAAGCCGCGGACTGCTCCTTTTGGATAAAGCAGGACAGACTTTAACTTTTTGCTTCCGCGCAAGGCCCTTGCCAGCGACGCGCCGTGCGGGCCGCTCGTCAAGTCAAGGAATGTGGCGGTTTTTCCGTTCAAGGTCAAAATTGTTTCCAAGCAGGCCGCCATGTACGAAACGCCAAAGTCGCGGTGGCTTCCTGTGGGGCCGTTGAAAAGTTCCAGCGTGAACAAATTGTCGT
>ONET01000055.1 GCA_900316905.1 uncultured Treponema sp. | reverse complement strand
GGCGGCGGCGATTTTGCGCGCGAGGTCCTCCGCGTCGCCCGCCTTGAAAAAAGTCACCGGGAGCTTTGCGTAAATTTCTTTGAACACAGGAATGTCGGAAATGACCGCGCGCGTTCCCGAGTAAAGCGCCTGCAGGGGCGGCACTCCAAAGCCTTCGTAAAGGGATGGCTGGACCAAAAGCCGCGCCTCTTCTATCAGAGCCTTTAGCTGTTCGTCGGGAACAAAGCCGGTGAATTGGACGCCGTCATTCTCCGCGCCGGCCAAAAGGCTTTCAAGCTCGGTGTCGCTCGTGCGGAAATTTTCTTTGGAGCCGACAATCAAGAGGCGGGGAAGGGGCGCGACTGGAGCGGGGCGCGGCGCGTCTTTGGCTTGCATCCGATTTCCGGCGGCGTCTTGGGCTTGCGAGCCGTTTTGTTCCGCCAAAAATTCGCGCGCTTTTTTAAAGGCCGGAATCAAAGTTTTTAGCCCCTTGTGCGCCTTGATGTTTCCCACAAAAATTATCGTGTCCGTCTTGCGCGCGCTGTCCAAGCGCCCGGCCGCCTCTTCGTTGTAAAGGGGAACGCCGGAGTAAACGACAGTTATCGGCTTTTTGCATTTAAGGCGCGCCTGGATGCGGCTTTTTGAAAACTCGCTTACGGTAAAGATTTCGCGCGACTTGTTTATGGCTCGCTGGTAAATGGCCTTGCGCGCCAAAGTTCCAAGCTTTCCGGCAAGCGGAAGGTCCAAAAATATTACGTCGTGAATCGTTGTGAATATAGGAACTTTTATTCCCCGGCTAAAAAGGCGGCCGGGAACGTTGCAGTAGGGCGAAAAATACGCGTCGCATTCGTTGATTTTTTTCAGTTCCTCGCGGGGAAAGAAAAACATTTCCTTAAGCGAAAAGGGCTTTATGCCGGGCTTTATTTGGACGACCTCCGCTCCCGCTTTTAGCGTCGGAAGAATGTTGTCCAAAAAGGCTCCGATTCCGCTTTTTCCGCTCATGCGGAGGTCAACCGCGATTTTCATTACAGGAACTCTTCCATGCCCTTTTCGCGCAGGGCGGCCAAAACTTTCTTTATGTCGCCGCAAGCGTCTTTGGCGCAAATCAAAAGCGCGTCGTCAGCGTCAACCACAACGGTGTCCTTAAGGCCGACACAGGCGATGAGCTTTTTTCCGCCCAAGATGACGTTGCCGGAAGAGTTTACAGTCACGACTTTTCCTTCGATCGTAGAGCAGCTTTCGTCGCTTCTCTTGATTCTGCCCACGGCAAGCCATGAGCCCACATCGTCCCAGCCGAAGTTTCCAGGAATCGTGTAAATGTCCTTTGCCTTTTCCATAACGCCGTAGTCGATTGACTCTGACGGAAGCGTCGGGAACACGCTTTCCAAAACTTTGTTGTAGTCCGCCGTTCCCACCGCCGCCTGAATTTTTTCAAGGCCGGCGCTTAGGTCGGGCATGAAGGCTTTTATTGAAGATAGAACCGTAGAGGCTTTCCAGACGAACATTCCGCTGTTCCAAAGGTAGCCGCCGTCGGAAAGGTATTTTTTGGCCGTTTCCAAATCGGGCTTTTCGACAAAGCGCTCAACCTTGAAGGCGCTTCCGTCTTTTTGGCTTTGGTCAAATTTTATGTAGCCGTAGCCGGTCTCAGGATAGTTGGGCGTGATTCCCATCGTCACAATTTTTTGTTCCTTATGGGCGATGGAGACGGCTTCCTTTAGCGTCTGGACAAAAAGCTCGTCGTTCTTTATGAGGCTGTCGCTTGCCAAGACCATCATAACCGCGTCGCCGTCTTTTTTGGCCACATGCGCGGCTCCTAGTCCTATGCAGGGGGCGGTGTTCCGCGCGACCGGCTCGCAAAGAATGTTTTCCTCAGGGATTCCGGGAAGCTGCTCTTTGACGAGCGCCTTGTATTTTTGGTTTGTCGCCACGTAAACGTCTTGAATCGCGACCAAGGGCTTTATGCGGTCAACCGTAAGCTGGATCATCGTGCGGCTGTCGTTTGTAAGGCTTAAAAACTGTTTGGGAAGGTTCTGCCTGCTTTTGGGCCAGAAGCGCTCTCCGCGTCCGCCCGCCATAATTAACGCTGTTGTTTTCATGCCGACATTATAGCGCGAACGCGGCGGGAATTTCAAGGCGAAATGTTGTCCTTCTGCCGCTCACACGGACTGTCATTGCTGGGCTCTACCCGGCAATTTTTTTTTATTCTTTTAAGAATTCCATTTTTTTGTCAAGAGACCGTATGTATTCGTCCTTGTAGATTTTTTCAGTTTGCTCGGAAAAGCGCGTCTTTATGCCGGCGACAATGTTCTTTGCGTCGTCATACTTTATCTCGCTCATTTTTGGAAGGTATGTCCTTGAATATGAGAGCGTTCTTCCGCCGGACTCAAACTGAACGATTACCACCACATACATTTCGGGACGTCTGAACATCAGTTTACATGGCGGGGTCTCGCCTGATTCATGAAACAACGCGTAAAATATTTGCGGCTCCACTATAAAGTTAAAAGCGGCTTCCTTGCCTTCCAAGCATAGCTCTTGTCCGTAATAGTGGACGTCCGTTTTTTGGCCGTAACTTTTGTAGCTAAGACCGTCAAATTTTAAGTCGGCTTCCTTGTATGCGTCTTGAGTTTTGTTGCAAATCCAAAAGTTTTCTTTGCTTAGGTCAATTTCGTATCCATGTGTGCCGCCTTGTTGCTGCTGCGTGCCGTCAATGTTGTAACCGATTTTATCGTAATCAGGGTCTTTTGTTTCCAAATTTCCCAAGCCGGCTGCCTCCCTAAAGGCTGTGTTTTGCGCCTTGTTGCCGTTGTTCTCGTATATTCCGCAATAGGAAAGAACTTTTAAATTTGCCGCGTCAGGAAAAATTTCCTTGTTAATGGACACTTTAAAAGATGTTGGGTCGTAGAAATATGGAATGCGAATGTTTGAGTATGAAGATACAAAAGTATTCTCATTGGTACCTGTTAATACATATATTATTGGTATGGGATTTGTTGAACAGCCTAAACGTCTGTTGGAAATAAAATAAAGTTCCGGCGATTTGTCTATGTTCCATACTCCCTTTCCAACGTTTGAGTCCGGGTTGAAGGCTGTTTTTTCCATTGTGAACTGTTTTACATTTGTGGCTACTTCAGACTCAAGGTAACCCTTTGTTTCCGCCGTGGCGTTGAGTTTTAGGTCCAGCTTGCCGCTCAGATTGTCTTTAGGATTTTCCGCTGTGCCGATTTCAATATGTTTTGAAACTATCGCAGCAAGATTGGTCGCTGCGGAAACCCAAAGGCCGTATTGGTTGATTGCGCCCAAAATACCTCCTGTTATAGCCGCCTCTAGTTGCGCGTGCGAGGACTGGTAGACGCCTCCTAACAAGCCTGTGACGTCAGAAAGATAGCCCCCAGGGCCGTTGGAAGACGCCATTAAGTTTGCTTTGTCAATCGTTGCGGAAAAGTCTCCGTTTATTTTTCCCAAAATGTCGGTGCCAAGGGTTACGCTTGTCTTGTTGTTGGCTCGGCAGGCAATTTGTATTGCGGAACCGTCTGTGTAAAAACTTTTGCCGGTGTAAGCGGACATGTTTATGTCAAAGGCGTACCATCCTTGCGTCATTGAGTTACGGCCAATGCCGGAATAAGGAGTGGCCAAAATATGGAAGGTCTTGGAAGATCCACCATCGCCCAGTAAATTTACGTTGGTCTTTAAATCCGCGTCCAGAGGAATTCCGTAGTTGAGCGCGCCGTAATAGGCAGGTGTTTTAACTCCGTCCGAGCCGAGGACTATCTCAAAGGCAAAGTCTGTGGCGGACTGGGAAACTTCCTTGTTGTAATAGTAAAAGAAACGCAAAACGCCGCTGTATTTGTTGTAAAGCCCAAAATAGTTCATGTCCGGCCTTCCTTCTTTGTTCATGAGGTTAAAGGCCACGTCCCAACCGTCTTCTTTTTTTACGTCCAAGCGGACTGTGTCGGGCATCAGTGTGGAGGACGCGTCTTTGTTCCAAGGCGCGTCGATTTTTGTGTCAAGCTTTCCGTTGTCATTGATGCAAAGGAACTCCATTGTTTCCCAATCGGTGAGGAAGTTTGGCTGCGCGGTTTGCCCGCCTGTCTGTTGACCGCCCTGCTGTTGTTCGCCGCCCTGTGTTGTCGGTTCGCTTGTGGTCGGCGTTGTTGTCGTTGTCGTTCCGCCGCCTAGCGCGGCCAGCAGCGCCGAGTTGTCGTTTGCGTTTGAGCAAGAAAAGATTGCCGCCAAAAAAAGAGGCAACAAGCAAAGCGCGATAATGCCAAAAAACTTTTTCATAATGTATTCCCCTTATTTATTCATTCAAGCGGAAGCGTGGAGTAACTATCTATAATAGTAATTATTTTAGCGTGTTTTTAGGGAAAAAGCAAGGAATTTTTTTGTGTGTTGCGTCGGACTGTCGCTGCCCGCCGTCATTTGACTTCAAACTCAACTTGCGCGCTTTGGCCGCCGCAGACTACTTGGCAGACGTGCTTTCCTTTTTTTGTCGGAAGTTTGAAGACAAAGGGCCTGCGCGTTTCAAGCAAAAGGAAATTGTCGTAATAGACTTGAGCTGTGTCTTCCGTTCCGCCAATGGCCTCAACGCTTATCGCCTCTGTTTGCGACAATGAGGAGGAACGGGCGTAAAAGACCGAATCGTTTTTTGGGCTTGTTATTGTGAGCGGAAGCGACGAGTGGTCCACTTGCGCCGCAATTTTTTCGCTCAAAAGCCAGCGCTGGTATTCGGGCGGGTAGACTGTGACGCGCTGGCCGCCTTCCGCTTTGTGCCAAGCGCAAGGAGCCAAGCTCACGCCTTTTTTAACGTACTCAAAGACAAAATTTGGGCAGTCTTTTCCGGCGAGCGATCCCGAAAGGGGGCAGATTTTTGCCTTGGCCCAGTTTTCCGGCTGGGGGAACGGCTCGGACGCGGGATTTTTTTCTTCCAAAAAGTCCAGCGTCTTTTTGGCGACCCAGGCGGGGAGCGAGCTTCCGGTTTTTCCCATCACCGTTTGTCCGGAAAAATTTCCCATCCAAACGCCGACCGTGTAATTTTTTGTAGAGCCGAGCGCCGTGATGTTTTGGTATTGGCTTGAAGTTCCGGTCTTAAAGATCGACGGGTAGTCGGTTTGGAAAACTTGCCTGTAGCCAAAGCCCAAGGCCCGCGCGTCCTTGTCGGACAAAATCGAGCAAATCAGGCGGGCGGCGTCCTTGGAATAGATTTGCTTTCCGCTTGCGTCCCTTCCATCGCGGGTCCAAACGCTAAAGGCGTTGACAAGCTCGTAAAGGCTTACTTCTCCGGCTCCAAGCGCAAGGCCTAGGTCGGCTTCCCGCCCGCCGTTTTTTAGGCTTTCAAAGCCCAGCTCTTCCAGCTTTGAAAGGTATGCGTCCACGCCAAGCTTGTTCAAAATGAAGACGGCAGGAACGTTCAGCGAAGAGGCCAACGCTATTCTAAAGCGGACCGGCCCGTTGAAGCGGTTGTTGAAGTTTTCGGGGATGTAGATTTTTTGCCCGCCAAATTCTTGCGGAACGTCCGGCAAAACCGTCGCGGGCGAAAAAAGCGGCCGGCCGTCTTTGTCCATCGTGTCTAGCGCGAGGCCGTACAAAAAGGGCTTCATCGAGCTTCCCGGCTGTATTTTAGAAAGAACGCCGTCGATTTGCCCGCTGTGGGAATAGTCAAACCAGTCGCTGTTTCCAATCCATGCAAGGACTGAGTTGTCCTTGTTGTCAATCAAAAGCAAAGCGGAGTTTGCGATTCTAGAGCCTCGCGCGAGTTTTGCCGCTTCCTTTATGTAGCGCTCGGCCGCTTTTTGGACTTCAAGGCTCGCGCTTAGGCGGACTTCAAAGGGCGCCTTTTTTTTGCTTGTCTTTATTTGCTTTTTTACGCGCTCGATGTAGTGGGGCATCTCAAAGGGGTATCTAAAGCTTCCGGCGGCTTTCGCTGTTTTTAGCAAGGAATTATAGTCTAGCCCAAAAAGTTCCGCCGCGCGAAAGGCGCACTCTTCCGGCTTTTGGATTGGATTGTAGCCGCCGGGCCTGCGCGGAATCACGGCGAGGCAGGCGACTTCTTCGTCGGTCAAGCCGGAAAGTTCCTTTCCAAAAAAAGTCCGCGCGGCGCTTGTGACTCCCTCGCAGTTTTGGCCAAAGGGAACGGAGTTTAGGTAAAGCTCCAAGATTCTTTTCTTTGAAAGCCGCGCCTCGATTCTTAGCGCGTTCAATGCCTCGCCGATTTTTTTTGCCATCGACCGTTGGCCGCCTGGCGAGGCCATCTTTACCAATTGCATCGTGATTGTAGACGCGCCCCGGACAGTTCTTTTTGCGCGGGCGTTTTGGATTGCGGCGGCCGCCGCGGAGATTGGGTCGATTCCTAAATGAAAGTAAAAGCGGCGGTCTTCGGCCTTAAGGAAGGCTTTTTTTACCTTGGCGGGAATCTTTTCAATGTCGGTCCATTCCCGCCTTAGGCCGTTTTCAACTGCGGTCGCCTGCAAGAGAATTCCGCTATTGTCGTAAAAACGGACGCTCCGCTCGGTGTTTTTGAGCCGCGAAAATTCCGGGTAGGGCGAAAGCCTTAGAAAAAGGTGGACTGCGGCCGCCGCTGCCAGCGCCGCCAAGAGGATTTTTCGCTTTTTTGCGATTCCTCTTAGCGCCGCAAGAGCTTCCTGCGCCGCTGTGACAAAAAGCCTTTTCATTTAATGACGAACAAATAGCCGTCCGAGCGGCCAAAGACTTCCGGTTCGTACATACATTCCGCCTGCGCCGGCGGCGTCGGGTAGACTCCTCGGCGGCTTGCCCTAAAGGTAAAGGTGATTTCACATTCGCCGCTTTTAAAGCTGTCCCAGAAAAATTGAATTTCGTTGTCGCGGACGTTCTTGTTTGAAATCCAATGCCTCCAGTCGCCGCTAGCCTTTATTTGCGCCGCGTCTCCGCTTGTGACAAATGTTGAGTCAAGAATTTCCGCCCCAGACGGAATCGGGCAGCGAAGCGCCAAGTAGTCGCGGTCGCGGCTTGACGAAACTTTTACCGTGGCCTTGTAAAGCTTTGAGCTTTCCAATTCGACTACGGATTGGTCGTCGGGAATCGCGTTGACTTGCCTTTCGCCTTCGCTTTCCACAATCTTGTAGTCAAGCGTTATTCCTTCGTCGCGCTTGCTTTGAGCCTCGTCTGGAAGCGCGTACTTCATTTCCACCGTGTAAAAGAGGCGGCCTGTTCCGCGCTTTTCAAATTCAATCGGAAGCTCCTTGTCGCGCGGCAGGCTTGAAACAAAGGCGTCGTCAAAGGGAAGCCTTAGCGTTTCCGGCTTTGCCGCGACTCCCTTGAACTTTTGCGCCGTAAGCTCTGTCTTGTCCAAGAAGGCCTTTCCCTCCAAGTCGGTTTTGTCAAGGCCTCGCCTTTTGATGTAGTTGGCCATCGCTTCAAGGACGGAGGCGGTTGACGAGGTGTTTTTCCAGTAGCCCTTTGACTCTTCTTTAAGAAGCGAGAAGACCAAGCGGTCGGCCATCATGTCGTCGTCCAAGTCCGCGATCAAGTCCAAAATCTTGGCCATGCGCGACGAACTTGATTCCCAAAAAGACCAGCGGCTTCCGGAATTTTTTTCTGTCACGGAAACGCCTCTTAGAGCCGGCTTTAGGTATGGACGGATTTTTGCCGCGCATGCTTCGGCCTTTTTCTTGTCGCCTTTAAGAGCGTAGGCTTTTCCGATGTCCGCCACGACAGAAAGGCTTGCCTTGTTGGCGTTTGCAAAGAGCTCTCCGAGAATTCCGTCTATTGAAGCGTCTCCCAAGGCCGCGAAAATTTTGCATGCCAAGGCTTTTTCGCTTTCGCTTATGTAGCGGCTTCTTGTCTTTTCCCTTATGTAGCCCTTTAGCGCGGCAAGGTCCAGCTTTAGCTCGCTTTCCTTTGCGCCGGATTGAATCGCGGCCGCGCAAACTTGCGCGATTCTAAGCGATGCGTAAAAACTTTCTCCCATCGAATCATCGGGCCAATAGGGGAAGGCTCCGTTTGAATGTTGGCTCTTGGCCCAAGACTTTATGGTTGAAAGCGCGCATTTTTTGGGATCGGCCACGGCGCTTTTCATTTCAAAGGCGTCGATGTATTGGCCAAAGAGGAGCAGGGGCAAAACCTTTGAGGCTTGCTGCTCAAGGCAGCCGTAAGGGTAGTCAAAGACGTAGCGGACCGCCGAGCCAAGCGGGCCAAGGCGGCTTGTGTCCAAGGTGATTTTTATTTCGCCTTGGCCTTCCTTGGCCCAGCCGGGAATAGCGACAAGCTCGCTTTCGCTTGACCTTGGCTCGTCGTCTGTCGCGCCCGTCATTGTGACAGTTTCGTAGACAAAAGTTTTTTCTATCGCGATTGGCGAGACAAGCTTTTCGTTAAGGGCTTCTGACTTTATTTTGTAAAGCAATTCCACCGTTCCGCTTTGCGCCGCCGCGATGTCAAAATAGACGACGCTGGAGCCTTCGGGCGCGACGTAAACGGTTTTTTCGGCAGTTCCGTCCACAAAGGCTTTTCCCGGAACTGTGGCGCGGCCTTCAAGCTCGTCTTGCGCCGTGTTCTTTGTCGGGCTTATGGCCTCCACGCTTACGGTGACTTTTTGTCCCTTGTTGTCAAGGTTCGTTATCAAGACTCCGCACTCGGCGGTGTCGCGCTCCCTAAGGCGGCGGGGCTGGACTTGCTGGACGTTGATTTGATTTTGGACTTTGACTTCGCCTTCCTTTAGAGCGAAGTTTTCTTCCTTGACTCCAAAGGCCGTAAGCCTGTAGGCGGTCAGACTGTCGGGCATGGTGAACGAGCAGACAGCCTTTCCGTTTTTGTCCGTCGTCAAAAGCGGCTCAAAAAGCGCCGTGGGCCTGAAGTCCGTTCGTTCCTCTCCCTTTTCTTCTTCGTCGGAGTCTCCGCCCAGCAAATTCTTCACGCTGTAGGTGACGGGATCCATCAGCATGTCACGCGAGTCTCCGCCCATGACGCAAAGGGAAAAGTTCCACTTGTTGTAAAAGAATTCTATCGGGTTTGGAACATGGTAGTCGATCAAGTCCAGGACGCCGCGGTCAACCGCCATGAGCGTCAGCTCCGCGCCTTCCACAGCCTTTCCGCCCCTTGTCGCGGTCAAGGTTATTGTGGCCTGTTCGCCCGGCTTGTAAATTTTTTTGTCGCTTTCAATTTTTACGTTAAAGGACTTGGCCTTGGGATTTACAAAAATTGAGGCCACTCCAAAATAGCCTTTTGGCTTGTCCAAGTCCGGCTCTCCGTATTGGTGGCTAGGCTCGCCGCCTCTGACCGAGAACGAAGACACCACGGCGTAGACCACCGGCGTGTAGCTTATGGAGACAGGAATTTCTATGACGCTTGAAGGGCTGTCAAAGCGGCGGACTTCCTGCGTGAAAATTCCTTCGCGCTCAAGCGTTATCAAATAGTCTCCGGCGGGGAGGGGGCTTTCCATAAGAATCCGAGCCTTGTCTCCGGGATTGTACATCGCCTTGTCCGGCGTCAGGTTTATCGACTGGCTGTCGTAGCGGTCGTGCCAGGAAGCGCCGCCGCCTGTCACGTAAAAGTTTAATTGGCTTTTTGTCAAGTTTCCGCTTGCGTCGCGGCCAAGAAGCGTCAAAGTCGTCCAGCCGGCTTCCTTCATTTCAAGCGAAAATTTTCCCGCCGTGGCCGGCTCCAGCTTTCCTTGCGCCTCCAGCTCTTCTGTCTTTTCCCAACGCGTGTAGATTGAGTCGTCCACGCTCCGCTCGTTTGCCGTCGTCCAAACTTCGCGCTCAAGCTTGTATTCAATTGACGAAACTAAGCCCGCGCCTTCAAGCGGCTTTCCTTCCGCGTCCACAAGAATGAACGGGAATTCCAGCTTGTCGCCTTTTTTTGCGAAGCCTTCAAGCGCGGCGGGCTTTTTTATTCCAACGTAAAATTTTGCCGGGTGGACAAAAATATTTTTTTGCGTCGAAATCCTTTGGTTTGAAACGTCGGTTACGTTGGCTTCGACGCGGTAAACGCAGGGAGCGCCGTCCGCGCTCTTTTCGCTCGCGCAAGAAAGGCCTGCCTGGCCGTCGCCGGACAAAAGGCCCTTTTCGTTGGCCACGAGCGAGCGGCCGTACCAAGAATTTATCGGGCCAAAAGAGAAGTCCTGCGTTTCGACCGTGTCCGGCTCAAATCTTGCCGCCTGCTTGAACCAAGTCGTTTCGTATTGGGCGCCGTTCAGGTCTCCGCCGGCGAGGTACGACGCCTTTAAATTTGCCGAAAGCTTGTCTCCGCCGTAGCGCTGGATTTTTGGAAGCGAAATCGAGGCCTCAAATTTCAAGCGCTCAAAGTTGGCCACAGTAAAGTCCACGTAGGGGTCTTCCCATTCGTACTGGCTTTTTTTGTAGCGAATTTTGTAATGGCCCGGCTCGATTTGGTCGGGCAGCTTGAAGGAGCCGTAAAAGCCTCCGCTTTGCGAAAGGCGCCCTTCGATTTGCGGGATGATTTCCTTTCCTTCCCACTTGTTTTCGGAAACCGTCAAAACGTAAGGCTCGTCCGAACGCGGAACAAGGCGGCCAAGCGTTTGGTCGCGGACTATTCCCCTAAAGGAGACTGTCTCGCCCGGCTTGTAAAGGCCTCGGTCGGTAAAGATGAAGGCGCGCGTAACGGCCTTTCGCGCTTGGTTCAAGTCGTTTGTCGGAATGTTGTGCCGCCAAGGATTGTGGCTTGCCGGATAAAAAATGGCCTTGTCGCTTCCCTTGCGCGCCAAAATTCTAAGGTTGGAAACATAGGATTCCCGGCTGGCGGCCTCAATCTTTTTCACTTGCTCCTCGTAAAATTCTATCGCGGCGAATCCGTTCTTGTCTGTCTTTCCCTGGGCTATAAGGCCGCCGTCCAAGTCAATGCCGTCGTCCTTTTCTTCGCGGGGAACCAAGATGAAAATTTCCGCGCCCTCTATCGGCTTGTTTTCCTTTAGGCTCCTCGCCATTACGACGGCCTTGTTGATTCCGATTCGCGCCGTGATTCCAAAGTCGGTCACTTGAATCGTCGTCTTGTTCTCGTTTTTGACAATCTCGCTTTTTTCTTCCCAGCGGTTCCACTCGTTTGTCGTCACGCGCGCCTCAAAGTCAATCCAGCCAAAGCCGTCCTTGTCCAAAAGCGGCGACAAGTCTATTTCCTCAAACTGCCTTTGGTTTTTTGTTAGCGGCAAAAGAGCCGCTCCGGCAGGAGCTTCCTCCAAGCCCGAAAAGCGGCATTCCGTGTAAAGGGGATTGTCGGTGCTTTGCGCCATGTAAAAGGACGGCCGCAAAATGTTCTGCGACTCTATGTAAAGCTTGGGCTTGAACTGGCTTTCCAAAAGTCGCGCGCCGTAGTCCGTGAATTTTACGTAGCTTTTTGGAGCGGGAACGCTGACCTCTGCGACTGCCGCTCCGCTTGTCCTTAGGCTTTGTCCGTAAATGTCCTTAAGGCCCGGCTTTACAAAAATCTTGAACTTGTTTTCCTTTCCCTCTTGGTACAAAATCGGAAGGTCGTAAATCGTCAGGCTTCTTCCGGCGATTTCAAAGTCGCTTTCTGAAAATTTATGGTCAAAGTCGAACGAAATGTTTTGCGCGGCCGTCTTGAGGTCGACTTTTTGCGTGAAGACTATCGTAACGGAATTGCCCCTCGTTCCCCGCGCGTATCCGGCAGACTTTGGAAGCTCGTCGATTTCAAAGGGCTTTAGGGAATGGTAGGATTTTTTTTCGCCGGAGCCTTCAAGCGTAAATTCTATCTTTTCGTCGTTGGGAATTTGTCCGTCCAGCGTCACGACAAAGCTGTTGGACTTTTTTTTGGCCTCGTCAAAGACAAGCTTTCCGCTCCACGGAAAGGCCTCTTGGTTGAAGTCCGCCGCCGCCGAGAATTTTCTTTCCTTTCCGCCGACGGTGACTTTTAGGACTTCCAAAAGCCGGCTTTCGCCCAGCGCGTAGTTAAGGCGGACAAAGGCGCGGTTGGCGTATTGGGGCAGGGCGCCGGTTTTTTCGCTGTAGGCGCTTTCGCTGTCCTTTATGTAGCCGCCGTCCAACCTAATAAATTTTAGGGGAGCCGCTCTTGTCGTAAATTCAGAGGCGCCTTCAAGGCTTTTTCCGGCGAGCGACTTAAGGCTTTTGTTGACGCGAATTGTGTATTGGACGGAAGGGTCCGCGGCCTCTTCCGCCTCAAAGCTTAAGTGGCGGCTTCCAAGCCAGCGCCAAACGCCGGGCAGGGCGGGCTCGATTTTCATCTCGTCGCAAGTCGTCGTCGGCTCGCCAAGCGCGGCCAGGCTTTTTACAGGCTGGCTAAAGACCACAAAAAATGTCGGGCGGCTTTCTTCCGCGACGATTTCCCCTTGCGGGCCCCATTCCTCTATTGTGAAGGGCTTTTTTGGGTCTATGTTTTCTTCCGCCTCTTGGACTTTGGGATAGTCAATCTTTGTCCGTTTTTCGGAATACTTGGTCTTGTATTTTGAAAGCTCCCTCACGCCGGGAACCGCGGATTCGGACTTTTCTTTTTTTGCGGATTTTTTTCCTTCGCTTTTTGGGCCGCTTTCCTCCTCGTCTTCTTCTATATATTTGAACGAAAAGTCGGGCGTAAAGGCCTCTTTCATCGCGCCGTAGCTTGCGTATTCGCCGTCGGCCTCTTTTTCTATTTTTATCGGAACGTCGGCCTTTGCGGAATCATTTTTCCATCCGACGCTTTTGTTTGAACATCCTGTAAGGGCGGCCGCCAAAAGCGCCGCGAGCGCGATTTTTTGCATTTTCATCTGTTATTGTATTGGTTGCGATAAGAGTTTTAATTTTTCGTCCGCGATTCTTGCGTATTCGTCCTTGTAGGGCATGTCCGTTCGCTCGGCAAGGCGCTCCTTTATGCCGGCGAGAATTTCTTTTGCCTTGTCAAGCGATATCTCGCTCACTTTGGGAAGGTACGTCCTGGAATAGAAGAATGTTTTTCCGTTGGAGTCAAACAGAACGGCTACCGCTACATACAACTCAGGGTACTTTGTCGGAGAGAACTCTTTGTTAGGAGCGAATCCAATGTGCGGCTCTAACATAAAGCTTAAAGTGGTGGTTTCGTCGTCCAATCCAAGGTAGTATCCTCCGTAAGAAATGGTCTGCCCATGGATTTGTTTTTCAGGAAGGTCGTCAGATAGTTTTAGAGAAGTGTACGTTCTGTGTTGCCCTTTTAGGATTTTTTCTGATAATTCATAAAGTCTATCAGCGTTAAAGGTTGGGGTTTCCAAACTGCCTAGTCCAAGCGCCTCTCTAAAGGCTGTGTTTCTGGCTTCGTTTTTATCTCTCATGTATATTCCACAATAAGAAATGACTTTTATGTTCGACGCGTCTGGAAAAAGCTCGGTGTTTATTGTCACGTTGAAAGAAGTGGGGTCGTAAAAACAGGCAAATTCCCAGGAATTAAAAACTGTTTCTGGAATAAAATAAAATTCAGGCGATTTGTCTATGTTCCAAACGCCTTTTCCAACGTTTGAGTCGGGGTTGAAGGCGGCTTTTTCCAACGTGAATTGCCTGACGTTTGTGGCGACGCTTGTCTCAAGGTAGCCTTGTGTTTCCGCCGTGGCGTTTAGCTTTAAGTCCAGCTTTCCGTTCATTTTGTCCTGCGGCTGCGGATTTGGTTTTGAGCGGTCCTTTTTGCATATCGCGGAGATGTTAAGGCCGCATGCAACCCAATCGAATACCGCGCCAACGCCTGCCACCACCGCGGCAGGCCCCTCTTTATCCAAAGCGTCGGCGGTTGAGGATAACGCTTTTCCGATGCTGGAACTTCCGTCGGCAATGTCTGATAGCAACACGCTGGTTCCGTTGGGTGATGCCTGAAGTTTTGCCTTGTCGATCGTGCCGTTAAAATCGCCCCCGATTTTTCCCAAAATGTCGGTGCCAAGGGAGACGCTTGTCTTGTTGTTGGCGCGGCAGGCAATTTGGATGGGGGAGCCGTCAGTGTAATAACTTTTTCCAGTGTAGGCCGACATGTCTATGTCAAAGGCGTACCAGCCTTGCGACATTTCATTGCGGCCAATGCCGGAATAGGGCGTAATCAAAAGGTGAAAAGTTTTTGAAGTGTTTCCCGCTCCAAGCAAATTTACGTTTGTTTTTACGTCCGCGTCCATGGGAATTCCGTATTTTAGGGCGGCGTAATAAGCCGGATTTTTTGCGCCGTCTGTTCCCAAGATTACTTCAAAGGCAAAGTCTGTGGCTGATTGGGAAACCTCCTTGTTGAAATAGTAAAAGAAACGCAAAACGCCGGTGTACTTGTTGTAAAGGCCAAAGTAGTTCATGTCGGGGTGGCCGTCTTTGTTCATGAGGTTAAAGGCCACTTCCCATCCGTCTTCTTTTTTTACGTCCATGCGAATCGATTCCGGCATGAGGGTTGAGGCGGCCTCCTTGTTCCAAGGCGCCTCGATTTTTTTGTTAAGGGTGCCGCTATCGTTGATATAAAGGAACTCCATCGTTTCCCAGTCGGTGAGAAATTTTGTCTGGGCGGCTTGTCCGTCAGTTTGCTGCGTTCCGATTATTTGCATCAGATTTGCGGGCGTGTCGCCGCTGTTGGAGCAAGAAAAGATTGCCGTCATATAAAACGGCAATAGACAAAGGGCGATTTTACCAAAAAACTTTTTCATAATAATTCCTCCATATTTCCCCAATGTGTTATTCTTGCATAATTTTGCGAAAAAAGCAAGTTTTTTTGCTTTGCAAAATTCCAAAAGACGCGCTATAATAGAAGAATGAGCATACACATAAACGCGCCACAAGGCGCAATCGCTCCGGCGGTTCTGCTGCCGGGAGACCCCTTGCGGGCCAAATTCATAGCCGAAAACTTTTTGGAAAATCCCAAATGTTACAACGAAGTCCGCGGAATGTTGGGCTTTACGGGAACCTACAAGGGCGTTCCTGTAAGCGTGCAGGGCACCGGAATGGGCCAACCTTCGCTTTCCATCTACGTGAACGAGCTTTTTGACTCTTACGGCGTTCAAAAGGCCGTCCGCGTTGGAACTTGCGGCGGCTTGCGCGAGGACATAAACGTTCGCGACACAATCATCGCGAACGCCGCCTGTTCGGAGTCGGCCATGCAGAATTCCCGCTTTGGACACTTGCACTACGCCCCGGCCGCCGACTTTGGCCTTTTAAAGAGCGCCTACGACGCGGCCCAAAAATTGCAAATCCCGGTCCACGTGGGCCTTTGCGCTTCCAGCGACGCCTTTTACGACGAAAACGACTATTGGAAGCTTTGGGCCAAGTACGGCGTCTTGGGCTTGGAAATGGAGGCGGCCGAGCTTTACACGCTGGCGGCCAAATTTAGAAGGAAGGCGCTCGCGATTTTGACCGTAAGCGACCACCTTGTGACCCACGAGCTTACGACCGCCGAGGAGCGCCAGACCACCTTCACCAACATGATGAAAATCGCCCTGGAAGCGATAATTAGCGAATCGTAAAAATTACAAAAACGCTCCCAGTCACGGCTGCGTCCGATCGGCACCGCTAGCTAGCGTCGCTACTCGCTGTTTGCGTTTGTAACTATTTAACTTCGCCGCTTTCGCGGCTACGCAAACAGAGAGTTGCCGCCGGCCGCCCCGTTCCTTCGCGCGTTTTTAACTATTTGGTTTGCTAAAAAATTATCGCCGA
>ONET01000026.1 GCA_900316905.1 uncultured Treponema sp. | reverse complement strand
AAAGCCGGAACTGCGGTCGTAAAATTCACATTGGCCAAAGAAACAGAATGGTCAAAAAAATACGAAACGACGATTACGTTCAACATCACAGACGGAAGCGGCGGAGGCGGAAGCCAAGGCGGCTCGCAAGACACTTCCACCAGCGACGGCCTCAAAAATTATTTGGTCGGAACTTGGACATGCTCGGGAACAAGTTTTGGCCGCAATTACTATGGAACGCTTGAGTTAAATTCCAACATGAAAGGCCACCGACAAGGACTTCACTTGGACTGCGTATACAAGCCAATACACCGATCCAAGCTTGGGCTGGACAACGGCCAAGACGCTCGACATATCCGGAACCAACGAAGGCGCGCTTGACGGAGGCCATTCGGTGACAACAGCGGCCAAAAGCTTTACGATGAGCGGAAACTTCGCGTTTGGAATGCCAAGCCAAACAACTTGGACAAGGCAATAGGCATAAAGCGCCGCAAGAACCAATAAGGCCGTCCAAATCAGGACGGCCTTATGATTTGTCAGTCACCTAAAATATTGCAAGTTCGGTCTTCACTCCATACATTAAATTCTTTGGTTTCGTTGGCGCCTGCATGAGTAATGGTTACTTTAATTGTTCCCTTCAATCCGCTTCCTACAACGGTTTGGTCAAGAGTGGGGACGAGAGTATATGAGACATGATTTGCCATTGTCATTTCAGGCTGGTAAACTCTCGCGTTTGAGCCATACCAACCACGAACGAGCAAACCGGTTTCATATGTTTCATTGTTAACAATAATACCTGGACAGCTAGAAAAAATCGGCGTTCCAGGACAATAGAGCCACGCGCAGTTTTTGAATTCTTTTTCTGTCATTCTCAAACCAACCGCATCCGACCTCAATTCATATGAAGAATAATCTTCTTGTGTTAAAGTGCCATTCATGCCGCCATAATCATGGCATTCGGTGACAATAGTCCCAGTAGGATACAATCTTAAGCCAAAATAATCGTCAGTTCCATTTGAAAATGCTTGCCAGTAAGAACCGTCGCGCCAATTCATTTCCGATGGCGCATATAAGGCATCGATTTTATATTCCAACACTTGAATGTCTTCGCCGTTAGTCAAACGGAAAAGACAACCATTCTCAGTAAAGGTCTCATTTGTTACGGCCATGTCCCTGTCGCCTTTTTTAAGGAATTTAACGTCGGTCACGGTTACATTTGCGTTTTTTTCTTTGACGCCAACATTCAAAGTAACAGTTTCCCCATCTCCTATAGTCACAGTTCCTGAGCTTGAATCAAATCTTGAAAATTTACCATTGCTTCCTAAGAAACTTATTATAGGAGTGATTTTTTTATACATAATTATGGCCTTTACATCTTTAGAGCCAACTTCCTCGTTGTTTTTGTTCGGATTTGTCGCCCGAATGCGTATCGTGAAATCATTTTTGCCGCTTTCACTTATAGGATTTATTTTAACGACGCCTTTGCCGTCCCCCAAGTCATCCACTGTATAAGTGAAGGATTTGTTAAGTTCCGTAGACTCAAGTGATATTTCCGCGTCATATGGCGAAACGGAATAAGAAACTTCCGCTGTGTCTTCCGGCGTTATGTTGAACACTGTTTTTCCAGTCAAAGAAAAGTTATAGTTCCAACCAACGCGAATGGAGCAAGTGGCTTTAGCGCCCTCGGCAGTCACACAACTTAAAGTTCCGCTTCCCTGCTCGTCCAAGCCTTCAATTTCAACATACCCTACGCCGTCTTCGTCCGCTCCCAAATCCCGATAAGTGAAAATGTCGCGCTCCTGGGCAAAAGACCAAGTCAGCGTAGTGTCGGGCGGACTGACGGTGTATTTAAGCTTACGTGTATGCTTGGGAAGGACGGACAGCGTCGAGGTCTCAAAAGCGAAACTTTTGCTTGCGGTAACCACCACATCGCATATGGCTGTTATGCTTGAATCCGGGAGTTGCGCTCTTATCGTCGCCGAACCTACATTCAGCGGATATATCGTCACCTTTTCTCCGCTCCCCATTATTTTGCATATATCGCGTTCGCCGACATTCTCTACCGTCCAAATAATGTCGTAATAATCCGCGTTGCTTTCAGCATTTTCAATCCTCGCCTTCAGTTCCGTTCCAGATTTTCCTTTCACAATTGTCATGTAGTTTTTATTGAGAGTAATTATTTTCTGCGCGTTTCCAGGAACAACTACATAAAACTGAAGGTTTGACGCAGCTTTTTCGTGCGAGCAAGTTATGACGGCTTCGCCTGGTTTCAAGGCCGTTATGTATACGCTTTGGCCTATTACTGTTCCGTCAGCCTTTACGCCCGCAATTTGTATAATGTCGCTGTCAGCGGTGGACCACCTTATGTTTTGTTGGTCACTCGTCGTTACGCCGGAGCCTATAAGCGTAGCGCTTAAAGACTGCGACTTTCCTTTGTTTATGGTGGTTATTGTATCATTCGAAGTTATATATGCGGCGCCAACCTCCTTTTCTTTTGAGTAAACCATCATCTCCGTTTTTGCTTGCTCAACGCCGGAACTAGTGGCAATCAGCCTTGCCTTCACAATTGTCGTTCCGCTTCCGACCGCTGTAAGCTGCGCTGTCGTTTTAGTTCCTGTTATGGAGCATATCGCTCCGTTTTCAACCGAATACTCGACATGCGTCGCAACGTTGGTCGCAGGGACTTCCATCGTTATGAATTTCACATCCCCTTGCGTCATTGTCACGCTTTCATACGGGAATTTGAACGACATATATTGTTGAACGTTCACTATGATATGCTGGTCATACGCGGCTTTTGGATGCGATATTGTGATTGTCACGCTTCCTGCCTGTTTAGGCGTTATTTGGCAAACATTCGCTGAATAGTCAAAATCAATAATGTCATAAACATCAAGCGACCAGTTGAAGTTGTATTTGTCGTTTTCGTCGCCGTTTATCAAATTGGCGGTTATCGTTTGCGAAGAATCTGATGGCTTCATGTTGATAATGGAGCTGGGAATGGAAATAGAACAATTGCTTGTTTTAACTTCGTCGCAAACTACAAGAAGCTGGGCGGGATAAACAGCTTTTGGATGGCTTACATTTATGTAAGTTGTTCCAGCGCTCACAGCCTTTATTTTTCCAACTTCATTTTGCCCATAAACGACCGCTATATTCGAATCGTTTGTTGTCCAAGTAAAACCGCTCTTGTCGCTGTCATTTCCGCCCACAAGCTCGGCAGAAACGGTGTTGTATGCGCTTCCGACGGTAACGGTCATTACGCTTGACGTAAGCTGTATGAAAGGGCTTTCTCCTGCGGCTATTGGGTCAACGCATTGGGCTATGATTTCGAGTGGATACTTGCAAACAGGATTCCTTACGGTTATTATCGCCGTGCCAATGCTGTTTCCTTGCAATGTGGCCGTCGCTCCTGCGGCGGTAACGTTGACTGCGGCCGGCTTGTTTGATTCCCAAGTGTAGCCGTCAACGACAATGTTTTCGGCGTTCTTGACTTGGACGGACACAGTTTTTGAGTTGCCCTCGCCAATTACGACGACATTGCTGCCAGTCGTTAAATAGGTGTAACCTGCAAGTTCGTCCGCGCTGTTTCCTACAACAACAAGAACCTTTTTGTCTATTGAAGTCGCGGTGTGCCGTATAGTGACCTGCGCCTGTCCGCTTGAAACAGGTCTTAAGAAGGCAATGCCATCGGCGCTTTGTGAACTTATTTTTGCGACATTCTCATTGTCAATTTCAAATGAAAATCCTGTTTTGACAGAGCCTTGATAATTGACAAGCGCGGCTTGAAGCTTTTGCGGCGGGTCATCTCGAAGCATTGTGATGACATCTTGCGCTGACACATACACGACAGGAGCCGCGTTTGGAATGGCGTATTCGCTTCCAACACGAACATAAATTTTCAACTCGTTTTGGCTATCGGGATGGGAAACTGTAACAACAGACTCGCCTTCTTTAGCCGCCGTTATGGTCGCTTTGTTTCCGTTGGCCGCGACAACAGCCACATCAGCGTTAGAACAATTCCATTTGATGTGTGAATATTTTGAAGGATTAAGATTGACAGCCGTGACAGTAACCGTGGCGGACTTACCGATTTCGCCAATAGTAACGACATTTTGGGTTGTCGTTAAATACACCTCAGGTTCTGTGGCCATAGCGCCAACAGGATAAACCGTAAGAGTGAATTCGCACGAATAGACATCGCCACCAGCGTCTTCAATGCTTCCAGTCAACTTTACTGTTCCGCTCTTCAATCCTGTTACAGAACACATAAGCGGGTTTTGTCCAATTTTCTCAACGGAAACAATGGAAGGGTCGCTCACAGTCCACTTGAAACGTGAAAAATCATATTCATCGTCAAAACCAACTTGCTGGCAAGAAACGAAAATCTCTTTTCCAGCCTCAAAGTTATAATAGAGTTTGTCGGAATAAAGAGCTTTCATTTTCATAAGCTCTTCTTCTGTGTCCGCTGTCAAAACCAAAACGCTCTTGTCCGCGTCAGCTTTGTTATGCTTTATATTTAAATGCGAAATTGTTTGGCCAGTTCCAAGTGACGGCGCTGAAACATTCGCAACATTCATTGCCGCGCTCACGCTAAGCCGATTGTCGTCGACGCTCCATTTTATTGAAGCGTCGTCCGCCGCGCTCTTGTTTGCCCCTTTGAGTTGAACTGTATATTCTTGGCTGTTTCCATTGACGATTCTCATCAATCCGCTTCCAACAAAATACAAAGGCGACTCAAGAATAGCGTCTTTGTCAAGAACCTTTACAAGAATTTCTGTTGGATATACGACTTTGGGATGCGTCATTGTAATCACAGCCGTTCCCTCGGAAAGCGGCGTGAGCATTGCGTTTCCGTCAATGAAATTTTGCAATGCCTGGAACGACAAAAGTTGACTTACATGCCCATCGGTCGTTTCCAGTTTCGCGACATCGCTGGCGCCGTCTTTTGGCGTTGAGCAAACATTCCATTCAAAATCGTTTTCGTCGCCTTCCTCGCCGCCTTTCAAGCTTATCAATAATTTTGTTGGCTCAGCTCCCACTTTTGTTCTGATATAATTTTGGCTTGTCGTAATAAAATGGCTTGCGTCGACTGCGTCCGTTAACTGTCCTGTCACAATTAAAAGCACTTCACGTGGATAAGCGGCCTTTGGGTGTGTGACAGACAGCTTCGCGCTTCCGTTTGCCTTGCCTTTCAATATTACTTGGTTGCCAACATAAGAAACGATTTCCGCCGCGCTGTAATTGTCAAGGGCGTATTCATAATCATCTACGGAATAATCTCCTTCCTTGATGTTCTCAAGAGAGCATGTCACAGTTTGTTCTACTTCGCCTTCAAGACGAACAACTGGATTGTCAGGCTTGATGTAAACATTCTGGACTATTGTTATGACTCGGCACAAAATATCCAAGGGATAAGCCGCGTCGGGATGCGTAACACGAATAGTGCAGCTTCCTCTGGTTTTGGGAGTCACAACACATTTGTTTCCGTTCCTTTCTATCCCGACAGGCGCCTCAGCAGAGTCAGAATTTAATATTTGCCAGTCAAATTGGCTGTCCGAGGAAGAATCTTTGCCGTTTACAAGAGATACGGAAACAATCTGTTCGCCGGAATCCTTGTTCATTGTCAGAATATTATTGCCGGTTGTAATATAGGAAACATTGGTAATGTCGTCAAAAACATAAACGCCGATATAGTATGGATAAGCGGCTTTCGTATGCGCCACTTTTATTCTTGCATAGCCATTGGACTTTGCCGTGATTAGGCAATACTGTCCAGTTGGTTGTATTGAAGCGACAGATGAATTATCTATTGTCCAAGTATAGCCGTCTATGTCACTTGCGTTTCCGCCATAAAGCGAAACAAAAATTTTTTCTGTTACGCCAGGCGAAGTTTGCAATATGCTGGAATTGGAATAGATGTAAGGCTCAACTGTCGCTTCATATCCTTGTTCATATCCTGCGATTGTAACAATGCATGTAGCGTCATAACCGCCGCATGAACAACGCAGACTTGTTTGCCCCTCTTTTAATGCAGTTATAGTCACGCCAAAATTTGAGTCAGTGTCACATTTGATTATTGAAGAGTTATAAGTCCAATTTAACTTAATGTTTTTTTGGCTTTCTTTCGGTTCGACCTTTACGCCTATGTAATCAATGGCCCCGACTTTCATATCCAAAGAGTTTTTGACCAATGTAAGACCTGTCACTCTTACAGCTGTCGCCGAGGCAGGAATAGTCGGATTGTTGTCAAGGCTTTCAAAAAAACTACATGACGAAAAACCCATCATCGCGCCAAGCGCCGCCAACAACACGGCGACCGCAAAGCACAAGGCTTTCAACATTGAAAAAAGATTGTTCTTTGTTTTCATAAATTCCTCCTTAATTTTATTTGCAATCCGAACATTTACCTTGAACGGATATATTTTCTTGTCACAGGATTGATTTGACACGGCGGAAGCTCAAGCGGCGTGTTTGTTATGAGCTTTATTTCAGTTCCAGCCTTGATTGTTATGGTCGGCTTGATGTCAAGCGCGCGGTCAATCATTTTGTTTCCAATGTCTCTTCCTTGCTTATACACATCTGTCAAAGCGTTTTGCATGTATTGGTTTGTCGTTTTTCCGATGTCCGTCGTTATTTCGGTGTCAATCAACGAATAGACAGCAATCAAACCTAAAGCTTTAAGCACTTCCCAAGGATGGTTGTTGACAAAGCCTTTGTAGCCGCTCATGCCTTGTGCGTCAACTCCGTTCATGTTGCCCAACACAACGCGGTAGCCGTCGGGCCGTATCAAAAGATTCCACGCCACTTGAACTTTTTTCTGTCCATAACTGATGGAGGAGTTGTAAGTCGCATAGAGCGTCGAACCTTCGGGAATCAACAAAAGCGATTGGTCGTAGCTTGAGTAAACGTTTTCGGTGACGCGAGCGACGACAACGCCCGGATTGTCTGTATTGATTGCGGTAATCAACGCTCCCGAAATAACAGTTCCGTCCCACAAAGATGCGAACGACAAGTATTCTCCGCTTCCAGCCCCGTCGTTTCCGCTTGAATAAAAATTTTCCTTGTTCTGTTGATATGCCGCAGCTCGTTCACCAACGCCAGTAGCTCCATACACTCGTTCTTGAAGCGATTTTGTGTTAGCCATAGCTTGAGTGATATATTCTTCCTTTGTCATTCTGGGCCTTTGGTTGGCCGAACCGCCTAAATTGCCAGTCATAGCAGCGGCGATTATGTTTTTGTTTGTTTCAACCGGGGCTTGGCCTTTTAGCCCTTCGATTTTTCTCGGAGATTTTGAATTTCTTGTGTCAGGCCTGTCGCTTTTATAACTTCCGCTTCCAATAGGAGCCACAGGAGCGACGCCGATTTCAGCCTGTTTTGGAGGCAAAGGAGGCTTTATGTTAGCAGGAAGTTCTTCAAGAATTTCGTCAACATCGTCTTCTTCCTTTTCACCGACTTCTTCAGGCTCATCTATAATGTCCAAAGGAATTTCCCTGTCAAAATTGACTTCGTATTTGCTCCCCGCTTTGTCCAGTTCCTTGTCTTTCTTGTTTGACTTTTTTTTACCGCCCAAAAGCATTACAACCATTATGATTACGGCAACGAAAATAAAGCAACACGCGAAAATCGTTCCCACATTAATCTCGCGAGCTTCGCTTTCCTCTTCGGGCGGCAAGAGTTCCTCCTCCTCTCCGTCAATTTCGGCGTTAAGGTCTGTAGGAGTGTCAGCGATTTCCGCGTCAGAAAATTCAATTTTCCTTTTTTTCGGTTCTTCGCTATTTTCCTCGTCCATCTTCACCTCCTTCGTCAACCTCTTTTTCTATTTTTTTTAGTTTCGCTTTGCTTGTCTTTTTCTTAATGATTACAACCTTCTCCTTTCCTAGCCGGAGCGTTAAAACATTAGAGAGGCGTGGGACAAGAAAAACATTCTTCTTGACCGAATAATTCATGATTTCATTCTTTTCATTAAAAAGAACAGGAAGCTTCTTTTGCAAAACGATGTCGTCCACTTGAATGTATGTTTGGGCGCCGTCGTCGTAAACGCGGCTGGGCAAAAATTCCGGCTTCTTGAACATCGAGTATTTGATTTTGTAATCAAAGGAAAGGAATTCGGGGTTTGTAATGCGTATGTAATCGTTCTCAATTTGCACGGCGGGATTTCCATGCTTTCTAGCCCATTGGTTGCGCGTTTGGGGATATGTGAACTTCACCATAGCCATATGGTTTGACTTGAAGCTCTTGATTCTAAAATGGTAAACGCGGCGGTCGGTTATGATTACAAGACTTGAGTCAAGGTTTGAATAGGCGGGTTTAATGAAAAGGTGCTGTATGTCCTCGCCGGAAAACGGGTCTTTTGAAACGCCAGCCGTCAATTCCCACACAGTCTCGTCTTCGGACAAAAGCGGCGTTCCTGTTACGATTTCGCCCTTTTCTAAAATGATGTCCGTAAGATGATACGGCTGCGCGTAGACTTCATACACAAGGTTTTCGTTGAACTGGTAGTAAAACGTTCCCTTGTTGTAAAGCTCCGGCTCCATTGTGGCCCTTTTTTGGCTTTCGGCCACAGCGTCTATTCCAGTTTTGTTTCCTCGTTCAAAAGCCTTGTCACGCTCCTCTTGCGGAACGTATACCGGCCTGTCCACAAAAACAACGGTATCCTCAACGTCCTGTATCTTCGCCTCTTCCGCGACAAAAATTTTTCTTAGCTCCTCTTCATTGGCTTGCTCGACTTCTTCTTGCGACTTCGCCGTTCCCGCTTCCTGCTCCGGCTCGTTCTGCTTTGCTTGGAATCGCTCCAAATCTTTTGTCGTTCTGCAAGACGAAATCACGACGAACGCACCGAAAAAAAGAAACGCTTGCGAATATTTTAAATTCATAAAAAACTCCTTTTTTGTTTCAGATTGCAAAAATAAAAAAAAATCAGATTTATTTTTCCGCGCGTAAAAAGAAGTTCGGATTAAAAAACGCGCGAAAAATTTTGAACGCTTATTGCGTGTAAACCTCCTTGAAGTCGAATGCGGTTATGTATATTCCAAGGGGATTGTCCTTGATGTCTTCGTTGCTTGGACGCATTGCCTTTACGCTTATGACGGCTCGCATTCTTTTGTCATCAGTCAATGTCCCCGACAGCAATCTTGTCTTAACTTGATAGTCCACTTGATACGTGTCCTTGGACAACTGCAATGGTTCTGTTTGAAATTCAACCTCTTTAGTTTTCGTCCCAAAATCTGCGAACGGATTATTTTCCTTTAACAGAGCGGAATACTTGGACGCGGTAGTCGATGTCAAAAGATGGTATGTCACGCTTACATTTTTTTTCATGATGATTTTGTCAGTTGACAGTGTATGGCTTAAGTTTATAAATTTTTTAATTTGGAACTGAACGGCAAGTTCCGGCACGGAATAGTTTTGAAAATTGCGCCGCGACACCGCTCCAACGTAAGAGGCTTCGCCGAAATCATTCATTGTTACCAACACAGGAATGGATTCTGGCAACGACACGGCGTAAAGGGTGATTCCGATTGACACGAAAAAAGCGAGGCACGAAACAATCACTACGTATTTCAAGATGCGGTTTTCGCTCATAACTTGACCGCAAATGAAGTCAAAATGTTCCAACTGGAGGTTGCCGCCGTTTTTTTTCGAATTAAAAGGAGTCAGGGCTTCTCCTTGAGGTTGATAGCTTTTTATCATTATTGCGTCTCCAAAAAAATGGCGGACAGAGATGCGAATAAAATGATAAAGCATTAATTCTTATTTGTCAATATTTATTTGCTCATTTGGCAATTACATTCTTTTCTTGTAATTCTGCTGCTTTGTGTCGTCTACGACATGAATATCTTTGTCCTTTAATTGCCTTGAAAGCGCTCTGTCGCCGCCGGAAATCTTGACTTTCTTTCCGACGATGTTTTGCTTTTGGAGCTGCCAAATCGGAACGTAAACAAGTCGCTCGCCGTCCTTGACAATCAAAGCGTCGTTCCATGCCTCGTCCTTGTCAAAGGTGACGACGCTTTCCACAACGCCGCTGACAGCTCCGCCCGAATAAAGTTCCAGTTTGCCTCCAGACTTTTGCCACTCCGCGAAAAAGGTGTTGTATCGCCCTGTCGATACAAGAACGTCTTTCCAGTCCTTTTTTAATGACCAATATTTTTCGCTCTTGTCGGCAAGGCCTATCTCTTCCAAGTGGGCGAGCCGCCCTTGAAGTTCCGGCGGCAAGTTGCGCTGGCTGATTTTTTCGCCAAGCTTTTCAAACTCGACGTCAAGCTTCGTCCAGCGCATTGAAGTCGTCATTCCCCTTCTCGCCGCCTCGATTTCCCTTTCCGTCCGCTCGCCGACCATTTGCGTTGCGACGTAGGAAAGAGTTTCCCGCATCGTGGTTCTTATCATTTCTGGCGGGAACCAGACGGTTTTTCCGTTTTTGTCCTTGCCGTTTATGCAAAGGTGCGCGTGGCGGTGGGGCGTGTCGGTGTGAATCGCGCCTCGCCAATACAGCTCGTAGCCGGTCAAGGCTTCAATCCGCTTTATGAATTCCTTTGACAACAATTGCAAGTCCACGTCTTGGTTTTCCGGCGATATTATGCACTTGTGATGAAAGCCGTCGATATGCTCGTTGTATTCGTTTTCCGGCGTTCCGAATAATTCCGGCTTTTCAATGACTTGCTCCTTTTCTTCTTGCGGCATGTAAGTTTTTAAGTATTTCTGATGGACTTGCAATGAATCGCTGTGCGAAGTCTTGAACATCACGCGCTGGTCTTTTTCGTTCGTCCAGCCGCCGCCAGAGCTTCCGCCAAAACGCGAGCCGCCGGAATTTTTCTTTCCTAGCAAGTATGATTTCATCAGCTTTTCCAAAAGCCGCATATCGTCCTTTTTGTAAGGAACTTTCCTTGTTTTATAGAGGTCATCATCTTTTTCCAGTTGTTCCGCTTTTCTGGAAAATATGCCTTTCAAGCGTCCCCGCATTTGCTATCTCCCGATTTCGCGCTCTTGCTTTCTGAACGTTCCGTGCAAGGCTGCGAGCTTGTGCTTTCCGTCGCCAGCGGCCTTTTTCAAAAGCTCCCGCTTTGCCTCGTCCAAAAGCGCGAAAAGCGTGTATTTTTCGTCCGTAAAGAATTCATTCAACACGCTTTCCATGTTTTCAATGTCAACAAGCGAAAAGCCAACTGAAACGTTCGCGCATTGCTTTACGGCCATAGCCCAAGCGGAAAACCATTTAATATACGCTCTTATTTTCAGCTTTTCCGATTCGACTCGCTTCAAGTATTCTTCGCGTGCGGTGAGCAAGTTTCGCTTTCGGACGCAAATCAAATAAAAGAACGGAGAAAACCGGCCGCTCTCTTCCGCGAAAAAAAGCCGCCGTATAATTCCTTCGTAATTTTTTAAGTAGCCTCCCCAACGGCAGGACGTCATTTTTCGCCAAGCGGAAAACATTCTGTCAACTATCTCTGCCAATTCGTCCGCGTCGTCCGCAAAACTGTCGGCTTTTAGTTTTATCGCGTAAACGTCGTAATGCTCGCTCTGGATTTTTCTCGCTACGCTTGACTTCAATCTCTTTGTAAAATACATATCCCTTTTTTGCCGCCGTCCGTTCAAAATTTTGAACCGACCGACACGTGTCGGTTTTTTGCGGCTTCGCCTTGATTATACGCTTCAAAGTCGGAAATTGTCAAGCATTTGGCAATAAGTTCTTTTCTTTTTGGCAATACTTTGTTTTTTGCATTTTCTCATTTGTTTTTGCTTTAGTTTTCCCGCTTTTTATGGTATTACAGACAATACATAGTAGAAAGTCGACTTTGTAATACAAAAAAATAGAAAAAGCACAAGTGTAATACTCCTAACCTCTGACAATGTAACGGATTGCAAAAAATCGTATTACGTTTCTTTATCTTGCCGTCAGAGGTTAGGAGAGACAGAGGGAGCGGCTTCGTTTTTAAAACGCGGCCATTTTTTTCAACAAGCCGCGTTTTTTTACGGCTTTGCGTAGCGTTTTCAAGGCGTTGTCGTAATTTTTTGGCAATTTTCTATTGACAAATTGGCAATATTGGTTTATAAAAGAATTAAGCTCTGCCCGCCAAGAAGGAGCTTAAATTGCTGATTCTCACGGAAAAGCCGTCAGTCGCCAAGGACTTCGCGAACGCCTTGGGATGCCGCTTTTCGGGCGGAGCCTACAAATCCGACACAACGACCATAACAAATTGCGTGGGCCATTTGTTCGAGCTGGAAGAGCCGCGCCACTACGGAACGGAGTTTCCGATTGTTCCCAACAAGTTTGACTATCGCGTAAATCCCAATGTCGAAAAGCAAGCGAAGTTTGTTATTTCGCTTCTAAAGAGCCACAAGTCCGACTCAATCCTAATAGCGACCGACGCTGACCGCGAGGGCGAAATAATCGCCCGCGAATGTTTGGCGCAAGCGGGGATAACGGATTTCTCCCGGATAAAAAGATTTTGGGTTTCGGAAGCTTTAACGCCGGAAGTCGTCAAGAACGGAATCAAGGCCGCCAAGCCGCTTTCGGAATACGTCAGAATCGCCGAGCAGGGCTTTGCCCGCCAGCGCGCAGACTGGCTTACCGGCATGAACTTTTGCCGATACATAACGCAAGCGGCGGCAAGAAAGCTTGTCGTTGGCCGAGTCCAGACAGCCGTGCTTTCCGCCATAGAGCAAAGGTGCGCGGCGATAAAAAATTTCAAAAGCGAAAAATACTTTGAGCATTACGGCGTGTTCCGACCGACACGTGTCGGTTCGTTCAAAAACTTAAACCAACCGACAGCTGACGGTTCCGACGTTTTTTGCCGAGGCATTTACTTTGACGGCGAAGCGACAGGCTTTCCCGATGATTCGCGGGCCGCGAAGTTCAACGCTTGCGCGGGGCAAAAGGCGCTTCTCGCCGACAGCAAGACGGAAAAGAAAATCCAAAACCCACCTCAACTTTACAACCTCAACGCCTTGCAAAAGGACGCTTTCAAGCTCTTTGGATATTCCGCAGACAAGACGCTTAAAATCGTCCAGTCGCTTTATGAAGAATTGAAGTGCGTTTCTTACCCAAGAACACCGTCAAGGGTGATGGGAAGCGGCAACGTGGAATTGTGCCAAAAAGTCGCCGACAAATTAACGGCAAAAGACGCTTTCTTGGAAAAGGCCGTCCGTCCGCAAATGGACATATCGCTTGAAAACAAGCGGTGCTTCAACGACGCGAAGCTTGAGGCCCACCATGCCTTGATTCCGTTAAAGCCGCTCCCAGAATCCGCAAGCGAAGAGCAAAGAAACGTTTACAAGCTTATTTTTGAAAGATTCTTTACGGCGTTCCTTCCGCCGTGCGAATACGAAAAGCAGACTTTCATTCTTGAAACGGACGGAAATAAATTCAGAGTGAACGGCAAGAAGATTTTGAAGCGCGGCTGGAAGTATTTCAACACGGAAAACAATAGCCGCTTGGAAGAAGGCGAAAGCGCGGACAGCGACGGAAAGCCGGAAGAGCAAGACCTTTCAAACATCGACTGGAACGACCTCGTTCTTTCCGAAGTGGAGACAAAGGAAAAATGGACGAAAGCCCCGCCTTATTTCAACGAGGCGAGCATTTTGGCCTTTATGGAAAACCCAAAAGCGGGCTCAGAACCGACACGTGTCGGTTCGTTCAAAAACTTAAACCAACCGACAGCTGACGGTCGGAAGCTCGTCGGCTTGGGAACGCCAGCGACGCGGCACACGTTCATTCCAAAGCTTTTGAAAAACGGCTACATAGAAATCGACAAAAAGAACATCGCCGTGACGGAGCTTGGCGAAACGCTTTTAATGGCCGTCCGCTTGTCCGCCATAAACAGTCTCGCCGACATCTCAGCCACAACCGACTGGGAAGAGCGGCTCGACGATAATCCGGCGAAGTTTTTGGACGACATAAAGGCGTTTGTAAAGGATTCGGTTTCGCAAAGCATTAACATTCCTTCGGGATGGACGAACACTTGGATGGTAGCTCCGACAAGAAGTGGCAAGCTTCCCGCCGCAAGCGGCATCGTCTGCCCAGTCTGCGGAAAGGAACTCCGCAGGGGAAAATCAAACTGGTATTGCTCCGGCTACAAGGAAGGCTGCAAGTTCACAATTTGGGAGAGCGTCGCGGGTTCTAAAGTCACGGAAAAAGACGTAGCGGCCTTGTGCGACGGCAAAACGACAGGCATAAAGCATTGCGTGAGCAAAACGGGAAAGCCGTTCGACTGCAAGTTTGAGCTGGACGAAAACAGCCAAGTAAGGTTTCTGTTTGAAGGAAAGTAAAAAGGAGTTAAATTTATGTGCGACTGCGCAATCAAAGTAAGAGACAAACTAAAAGAAACGACAGGCGACCCAAACGTTTTTATTGACGGCATTGGCTGGAAAGTGGGACTTCAAATCATAATGTCCTGCGGATATTCCTACCGCAAATTAACAAAGGCTGGCAAAAGGTCAAAACATCATACTTACCAAAATTTGATATTTTCCTTTTGCCCATTTTGCGGAAAGAAATATTAGCCGAAAGCACGGAGGCAAAAAATGGATAAAAAATTCCTAATTTTAGATGAACTTATAATTGATGTTGATGAAATCAAATACATAAGTAAATATGAACATGACGGTTATAAAACTAAGATTACCTTAAAAGACAAATCATATATTAATGTTTATGACCCTTTTGATAATGTTAAAAAGCTACTCACAGGTTTAGCTTCCGTTGAGTCTAAAACCTAAAAAACGGAGTCGCAGGAGCGGGACGACGATTAACCGACGAAGGTTATCTGCTGATTAAATTAACGTCAAATTGCTGGTCGCGGCGGACATTACCAGCGTCCCAAAATAATCCGCCATACTTTTTGACAAGGAGAACCGATTATGAAAACTTGCAAAGACTGCGTTTTTTTGAACCAAGGCGGAAACGGCAACAGCGTTTGCTCGTTGAGAAAGCTTTCGCGGCCATTTGAGCCGGGGTTTTATTTGAGAAACCCGCGCGAAAAGGCTTGCGAACAATTCAAGGAGAGAATGGAAAGACAATGACAACTGGCGAATTCGCGAACATAGTTTCCGCGATGAGGGACGCTCAAAAGCGGTATTTTAGGACAAGGCTTCAATACGACCTAAAGCTTTGCAAAGAGCTTGAAAATAAAGTTGACGCCGCTTTGGCGGCCCGCAAACAGTCAAAGCGGCCAGTCCAGCCGGAATTGTTTGGGGAGACAAAATAGAATGAGTTACTGCAGATACTGCGGAACGGAAATCGCATACAAAAGGACAAAGAACGAAAAGTGGGTGCCTTGCAACTTGCTTACAGGCGAGCCGCATTTTTGCCAAAAAAACGACAAACAGCCGGAGAGCGGCATAAAGCCATGCAAAATTTGCGGAAAGGGCGTTTTCGCGTCCAAGCAAGGCGGCAAAGTGGTCTTGTTCGACTACGCCACGCTCGCGCCGCATGTTTGCAAAAAAACGGACATAACGCGATATAAAAAATACTTGGAAAAAGCAAAGCGACAAGCGGCAACCGCAAGGAATCCAAAATGAAAAAAAAATGGCTTGACGTTCTTTTTTACATTGTCATTGGGCTTATGGCGGCCATCGCATTGCTCGCCGCTTGGAGCGGCTATACAGTTTTTGAAACGGAAATAAGAGGGGCGCATAACGAAAGATGCATGGAATAAGATTTTGGAAAGGTAACGCGGCTTTTAACAGACAAAAAGACCACGACTTCGCTCCAAACGAATGGTTTAGACAAACGGTTGTGGCCGAATGTAAATTCGCCAGCTTCGACAAAGGCGGCGACGCAGAAAAAATGCAAAGGTGCGAACACTTTCATTGGACGTTCGAGCGAGGCGTTCCGAACGATGTAATACGCTGCAAAGATTGCGGCTATTGGCAATATTTGTAGGGGGAATTATGGGTTTTAGATGTCCTTTTTGCAAAACAGATTTTGGAACTGACCAAAAAACATTCAAGACACATCTTTCAAAACACGAAGAGCCGATTCCAGATTTGAAAGGGCTTGCGGTAATAAATTCTTACGACAACTTAAAAAAAGTGTTAAAGGATGTATGCGAAAAAAGAAAATTAAAGTAATGCTTTATTGCCAAATGGAAATTTATGCTTTATATTTTTTACTGTCAACAGGAGGTATGTATGACAAGAGCAGAAAAATTGAAAACAATTATGGAGTTCGTGATTAACAGCCATTATAGTCAAGAAGAATTTAGATTATTTAAAGCGGAATATGGCTGGGCGGATTGGATGAATGATTATACAGAAGCTGGCGAATGTGAAGAAATTTCCGAGGGTGAATCTAAAGCGATAGACTCAATTCTTGAGGAAGGATTTAAGATGGCTTTTGATGAGCAATCACGCGAATTATATGGTCTATATTTAGCAGACAATAGATGAGGAACGACAACCAAAGATATATTTATCATTGTCATTAGGAGGTATATATATGAACAAAATAAACGAAAGAAGATTGATTGAGGCCATCGCAAAGGCTCATCTTGGCGACGCGGAACTTTGCAAGAAACTTGGTTTTGATTATCCAAAGGAATGCGGCGAGCTGCTAAAACCTTACTCCGAAAGTTATGACAAAGACCCGCCCGACGAGCTTCTTGAGAAAGTCAACGACATTTTTGTAGAGGAATTCACAACGAATTGCCTCAAGCGCTTGGAGTCCGGCGAACTCGACGAAAGCGTTTTTGAAGAGATGATAAAAAGTTTTTAATCAAAAGAACGGCGGTCAGATATTGGCCGCCGTTCTTGTATTGACATAAATCGCGATCTTCGGTATTTAAACAGACCGCATAACAAGGAGGTTGCGATTATGGCAGAAAAAATCAAAGAAAAGACAAAGCTCAACGAAGCCCAGCTCGAAAGAAAACGAATAATCCTTCAATGCCTTTCCAAGCAAATGACGACAATGGAAGCCGCTCTGACGATGAATTTGACGCAAAGAGCCGTCCAATACAACCTTGCAAGATATGCCAGGCTAGGCGACACTTGCTTCATACACGGCAACACCGGAAAAAAGCGCGACGACAGTTTCTTTTTAGAGCGCAAGCGAAAAGTCTTGGACATTTTCCAAAACACAATAATTGACGGCAAGAATCCGTTCGAAAGAATTAGTTACGCTTATTTCGCGGAGCTTCTTAGAGACAATTATGGAATCAAGTGTTCAGAAAGTTGGATAAAGAAAACGCTCAACAGCATAGGCTACAAAACGCCGAACAAATACAAAGCCAAAAAAGAGGAAATCGCCCACCTGTTCCGTCCGCCAAAAGAGTGCTTTGGTGAACTTGTGCAAGCCGACGGAACGCCTTACGACTGGTTCGGCGACGGACACCAATACTGCATACAGGGCTTTGTTGACGACGCTACAGGCATACCTGTAGGACTCTACATGACAAAGCATGAATGTCTTTTAGGATACATCGAAGCCACAAGAAACATGGCGCAGGACTACGGACTTCCAAAACAGATGTATCCCGACAGAGCCTCTGTGTTTTTTGTGTCGAACACAAAATCCAAAACAGAAAAGCGACTCACGCAATATGGTAAAATGATGGAAAGACTTGGAATAGACATGTTTCCAGCATACAGTCCGCAAGCCAAAGGCCGCATTGAGCGCTTTTGGAAAACTCTCCAAGGACGTTTGCCAATTCAATTCAAGCTTCATGGAATTAAGACAATCGAAGCTGCAAACGAGTTCTTGCAGAAAGTTTACATTCCAAAATACATCAAGCGTTTCGCAAAGAAACCAAAAAGTAAAATCTCGAAATTCGTTAAGGCAGACATGAAAGAAGTGAACGCTGTTCTTAAGGCGACATTCCCAGCAAAGACAGACAGAGCCGGAGTCTTTCAACTCATGGGATACAGATTTTTTTGTCCAGACTTGCCGGACAAAAAAATCAACATCTGTCTTAACGAACGCGACGGCCTTTGGGTCACACCCGAAAAGTCAAGCGTTAAATACAGTTGTAAACTCATCGAAACCGACACGACAGGCAGGATGCCGGAAGTAATGCAACTCTTAATTGAGCGGGTATTTCTGAAAAACGCAAAACCGAAATTCCGCGAAGTCTACATAGACATCGACCAAGAGCTACTTGACCACTACGCACCGCCAAAAAAACAGTCAGCCTAAACACACCGTAGCTGATTTCCCGCGCACGGGTTTTCCGCAACGGTAAAACCGCCAACGGTAAATACCGGACGGCTTCATACCCCAAAAATATTTCTCAAAAAAACTTCAAAAAAATGGGTGGGAGAACTATTTTTCCCTTGTCTAAATTTAACGCATAAACTAGCAACTTAGGCACTTTTATTTATCATTTTCTTTGTGTTCTACTGATTTTATTAAAAAAATTTGAAAAAAAAACAAAAAAATGTAAAAATTTATCGCGAAATTTTAAAAAACGCTTGACACTGTAGCGTTAAAACAAAAAACGCGGCTCCCAGTCACGCTCGGCATCGCGAAACCGACTACGGCGGACAAGCCGCCGTTTTGCTATAGGTATGCTATCCAACTGCCCGCTTTCGCGGGCTGGCAATAGCATCGTCGCTGTACAAAAGGGGCAAACTGATTGCCCGCGCGCGGGAGCGCGCAAGTAAATAATTTCCTTACGCAAAACGGAGGGCGCGCCCGACGTAGTGTTTCCGCAATGCCGTCCGCTCCTTCGCGCCGCTTTTCTTTCAACCTATAATGCTTTAGGTAAATATAACGTTACTTTTTAATTCTAAACGTGCTGCCGACTGTCAGGCTGGCGGCGAGTTCGGGCTTGTCCAACGAAATGTAGTAGTTGTCGTTGCGGAAAAGAAGGGCGCCTGCGGCGACCTTTGACCTTCCGGTGTAAACCTCTACCTTTGTCGTTCCGTCGCGGGTTACGTTTTGCAGCCAAGCGTCGCGGATAAAGACCGCCGGCCCGTTTTCGTTGGCCGGATCAAGGACAAAGCCCGCCGTCTTTTCGTCAACCAACGAAGAATTCAAGATGTTGACATAGGCTTGGCTGGCAGTTTTTTCAAAATCGCGTTCCTCAAAGGCGGCGGCGGCGGCCTCTTGGGCTTCCAAAAGCTTGGCGTTGGCGGCCTCGACCTCTTGGCTGACGGCGGCGGCCCGCTCTTCCTTGGCCTTGATTTCGCTTAAAGCCGCGCGGGCCAAGCTGTTGGCGATTGCGTACGACAACTTTTTTTCGCCAGCGACAACGCTTTTCATCGTGTTGCGGTTGGGAATGGCGGAAGACTTTGAGAACAAGTATTCCAAGTCCGCGTAATTGGCTTCCGCTTCGGCGAGCGCGGCGGAAAATTCTTCGCTAAGCGCGGGCGCGTCTTCCGCCAAAAGCGTTTCGGTCTTGAAAACGCCAAGAGGATGCTGGTTGGCGCTTGTGACAACGCTTGTGGTCTTTGAATCCTTTATGACCGGGTCGTAGCTCGCCATTTCCTGCTCGTATCTCTTGGTGATTTCGTTTGTGGCGTTTTTTCGGTCCTCAAAATCCTTTCTGCGGGTTTCCTCCAAAAGAGCGCGCGCGTCGGCAAGCTGCTTTTCGTAGGAGTCCACCAATTTTTGCTTTTCCAGCTGGCGGGCTTGGCGCTCGCTGTCCATCTTGCGCTCCCATTCCTGCGCGCGCGCCACGTTCTCGCTGTCGTAGGACTTAAGCTGCTCCTCGTATTGCTTGGCCTCCGCGTCGGCGGTTTTCAGCTGCTCGTCAATCTCGGCGTGCGCTTCGGAAACTTCGGCGTTGTAGTCGCTTTGAATTTTTTGGCGGCGCGCGGCAAGGGCGGACTTGGAAAGGCTTGTCCTTTTCAGCAAGTCCAAGTCGGCCAGCATTTTTTGCTTGGCCCGGTCAAGCCTGGCGTCCAACGCTCCCTGCAAGGAGGCGCGGCGCTTTACGGCTTCGTCAAACTGTTCCTGCGCCTTTTCCAACTGGTTGAAAAGGTTTTGCAAATTCAAGTCTTCAAATGAAGAAAGGTTCACGTCTATCTTGTCGTTGCTTTTTCCAATTCCGCGAATCGTAAATACAGTGACCAACACAAAGACCACAAAAGTAAGACCCAGCGTGATCCAGACAGACCAAAGGCGGTTGTGCCGCGTCTTCGCGTATTCAGTCTCAAGGTCGTAAACTTGAACTTTCTTTGAACGGCGCAGAGGCTCCAGTTCATCGCCCAAGAAAAGCGAAAGCTCTTTTATTTTGTCGTCATTGTCCATATTCCTCTCCATTTGTCAGGCGCGTTGCCCCTGGCGCCCATGCGTTCCATAAAAACGTCGGCCACTTCCATCTTGACCGTCTTGAAAAGCTTTCTTGCGTTTTTCCAATCGCCGGAATAGTAGGCTTGCAAGGCTTCCTCGTAAATTTCAAATTGCGGAACAAGAGCGCGCTGGGCCTCGTTCTCGGTGTCAAGCGGGAAGAATATTTTCTTTCCTTTTGTCTTTCCCTTAACTTGAATCGTGTCGATTTCGTAGAACTTGTAGCGGTCGCTCTTGTCCTTGACGTCGTCCATAATGTATTCGGAAACGACGATCGGCAAATGATAGACGCGGGTCACGCCCTCCAAGCGGCTGGCGGAATTCACGTTGTCGCCGATTACGGTGTTGGTCATGTGCTCGTCGGAACCGATGTTTCCGTAGAAGACCGTTCCGCCGTCAATGCCCACGCCGATGTCCAAAAGAACGGCCTTGTAGATTCTGTCTTCGGCGGCGGTAAGCTTTCGCGTCTCCTCTATCTTTTTGCGCTGCGCCTTCATCTTTTCGCGAAGCTCGGCGGTTACGTAAGTGATGCGCCAGCCCGCGTCAATCGCTTCCAGAGACTTTAGCTCGGGGTTTCTGTAGGAACCGAATATCGCCAAAATCGCGTCGCCGATGATGGAGCCCACGACTCCGTTTTCTTGGTGAACGTCGTGAATGACGTTGTTGTAGTGGACGTTCAAAAGGTCGATGATTTCATTTCCCAAGGTCTCGGTTCTGTAGGTAAAGCTCTTTATGTCGCTGAACAAAATCGTAAGCTCGCGCTGCATTCCTTCCAATTTAATCGTGTGGTCCGTGTAGGCCTTGGAGACGACATCCTTGGAAACGAACTTTTGGAATGTGGTGAGCAAATTGTTGACCGACACCGAAAGCGAGTTGAACGACGCGGCCATGTAAGTCACGTCGTCGTTGGGCGCCGACTTTATGTCGATTGTCTCAAGCTTGCTCCTGCGCTGCATGTCGTAGAGGCTGTTTGTGATTTGAGAGATGCTCGCGAACACCGCCTTGAACATGTAAACGCCCAACGCCACAAAGATTACCGTAAGCAAAATGATCACTACGGAAATGATGAGCATGATTGTCACTTTGTAGCGCGCGATGTCGCCGCGAGATTCGGCGCGGACAAGGTAGGCGTTCCAGTCGTCGGAATATTTGTAAACGCCGGAATAATCCACGCCCCGGATTGAAAAGGCTATTTGGCCTTCAAATATTCCGTCGTCGTATTTTTCGTTCAATTCAGCAAGGGCTTCCTTGTCAGGAAATTCGTTGATGTCCACGCCCGCGGCGCTGGCGCAAAAAAGCGGGATGCCGGTCCGGTCAAAGCCCAACGCGACGCTGTGGGGGTTGGAAAATTCCTCTTGCGCCGTCATCTTGAGCGTGTCAAGACATTCTTCCCTGTTCTTTTTGTAGGAATAAATTTGATACTGGCTGGAGGCGTTTTTGTAAAGCTCCTTTAGCTGGGTGACAGTAAGGCGGTTGGTCAACTCGGTTACCTGCCGCTGCGAAAGCTGGACGGAAATCAAGTTGGTCATGAAATTTGACATCAAAATCAGCGGAATGAAAATCGCCAGGATTTTAACGGAAATCGGAATTATTGGAGTGTCGCCAACATACTGAAAAAATCTTTTCTTTGACAATTTTTTCTCCTACATTATTATATAGAAATCATTGTAAACCCATCATGCGTTTTTTGCAAGAAAAAAATTCGAGAAAATGGAGAAAAAAAATCCGCAAAAAAAAACGCCCTGCAGTTAAGGCAGAGCGTTTGGTCGCTAAAAGATTGCCGCGTCAAGCGCGGCAATGACATGTTAGAACGAACCGGCGACCGCGACGGCGCAAGCCACAGTGCAGCCTACCATCGGGTTGTTGCCCATTCCCATAAAGCCCATCATCTCAACGTGGGCGGGAACAGAAGAAGATCCGGCGAACTGGGCGTCGGAGTGCATTCTTCCGAGCGTGTCGGTGAAGCCGTAAGAGGCCGGGCCGGCAGCCATGTTGTCCGGGTGCAAAGTGCGTCCTGTTCCGCCGCCAGAAGCTACTGAGAAGTACTTCTTTCCGGCGAGCAAGCGCTCTTTCTTGTATGTTCCGGCAACCGGGTGCTGGAAGCGAGTCGGGTTTGTTGAGTTTCCTGTGATGGAAACGTCTACGTCCTCGTGCCACATGATGGCAACGCCTTCGCGAACGTCGTCGGCGCCGTAGCACTTAACGATCAAGCGGTCGGGGTTAGAGCCGTAGGGAACTTCCTTAACAACCTTAAGAGCCTTGTCGGTTCCCTGTCCGTTAAAGTAGTCGAACTCAGTCTGAACGTAAGTAAAGCCGTTGATGCGGCTGATGATTTGCGCGGCGTCCTTTCCAAGGCCGTTCAAGATAACGCGAAGCTTGTTCTTGCGAACCTTGTTGGCGTTGGCGGCGATTTTAATCGCACCTTCGGCGGCGGCGAAAGACTCGTGTCCGGCCAAGAAGGCAAAGCACTGGGTCTCTTCGCTGAGCAAGCGCGCGCCCAAGTTTCCGTGGCCAAGGCCAACCTTGCGGTCGTCGGCTACAGAGCCGGGCAAGCAGAAAGCCTGCAAGCCTTTTCCGATGTTGGCGGCGGCTGTGGAACCAGTCTTGTCGCCTGTCTTTTCGGCTTCCTTGATCGCGATGGCGCTTCCCAAAACGTAAGCCCATTTGGCGTCTTCAAAACAAATCTGCTGGGTTGACTGGCAGATCTCGTAGGGGTCAAAGCCGCGGGCCTTGCAAAGATCGCGGGCCTCGTTCAAGCCGGCTTCGCCTTCCTTGAATCCGTATTCTTTAAGAGCCTTGTTCACCTGAGGAATTCGGCCTTCAAAATCTTCAAATAATGCCATTTATCTTTCCTTGCCGCACGGATGCGGCTTAATAGTTTATTGATAGACATCCCGAGTTTTGCTTGCAAAACTCGCTAAGCAAAAATTGCATGGAGGCAATTTTTGCGACTTACTCTTTGCGGGGGTCAATGAGCTTGACCATGCCCTGGTCGGCTGTTACGCGTCCGTAGTGAGTGCGGGCGCCTTCGATGGCTTCCTGCGCGGGCTTTCCGGCCTTGAGCGCGTCCATCAATTTTCCGAAGTTGATGCAGTTGTAGCCGATGATTTGGTTGTCCTTGTCAACGGCGCAAGTCTCAACGTAGCCTTCGGTCATTTCCAAGTAGCGGGGGCCTGTCTTGCGGGTGGCGAACATAGTTCCGACCTGAGAGCGCAAGTTCTTTCCGAGGTCTTCCAAAGAAGCTCCGACCTTGAGTCCGTCCTTTGAGTAGGCTGACTGTGTGCGGCCGTAAACGATCTGCATGAAAAGCTCGCGCATGGCGGTGTTGATGGCGTCGCAAACCAAGTCAGTGTTCAAGGCTTCAAGCAAAGTCTTTCCGATCAAGATTTCTGAGGCCATGGCGGCTGAGTGTGTCATGCCGGAGCAGCCGATTGTCTCTACCAAAGCTTCCTCGATGATTCCGTTCTTTACGTTCAAAGAAAGCTTGCAGGCGCCTTGCTGGGGGGCGCACCAACCGATTCCGTGAGTGAATCCGGAAACGTCTTCAATTTTCTTTACCTTGACCCATTCGCCCTCTTCGGGAATCGGGGCCGGTCCATGATACGCGCCCTTAGCCAAGGGACACATATGTTCCACTTCCGCAGTGTAAGTCATGTTTTGCTCCTATGAGATATTGTCCGAATAGAATAGCGCTTTTTGCAAAAGTTTTCAAGACGCAAGGCTTTGAGAGCCTTCGTTTTTGGCCGCTTTTTTGTCCAAAACAAAGCCCAAAACGCAAAGAACGACGCCGCAAACGGCGGTCACCGCTCCCCAAATTTTCATTTGCAAAAAGAGCGTCGTCGCGTAAGCCCAAAGAGCCTCAAAAATTCCGCTCGGAAGGCCCGCTTCTTTTGCCGCCACGGAAAGCGCGGAGGGAAGCAGCGTTCCGCACAAGGCGGCGGCCGCAAAAAGCAAGGCGCCGTCAACAATCGCCGGAATCGAAACGTACTTGAACATGGCGAAAACGTTCATGTTTATAAAGAAAATTATCAAGGCCAAAAGCGCGCATGCCGCCGCGCATAAAATGAAAGTCCTTAAAGAAAGAAGAATTTTCACCCATTTTAGGCTCTCGACGGCCTGGGCGTTTTCCTCTTTTGCGGCGACAAGGCTGGCCGTTATTTGGGGAACGGCGGTCTGCATGGACTCTTCCACCGCCTTGTCCATTGCGTGTTGTAGCATAGAGTCGCTGATGGCATTGACAGGTATCGACAGTCTCATAGAGTTACTCTGGTAAGGCACGCTCTGGCGCATCATCAGTTGGGTGTCGATAAATAGTGGAATATCGCTGATGAGTGACAGCAAGATAGCGTCGCCAGCCCTCATGCGCTTGCGAAAGTTGCTGAACCTGTCTACTATCTCGCATACATAGTCGCCATTCACGATGTCGAGAATATGTATCTCATACGACTCATCCTGCCTGCGGTTCACCATCGAGCACAGCACCTCGGGCAGATAAGGTAGCGACGGCTTGCGTTGTCCCATACGCATGTTGAACTGTTGCTGCATATACTGGTCGCACACTATGCCTATCTGTCGTGTCTCAAGCATATCGGTGAGGATCAGTAGGCACAGGTCCTCATCACCGATAATCTCAGAGACTCCCTTGAATATTAGTCGTATGTTCTTCATTTCAAATCCTCAACTACACATTAAGCATCACACCATGATGTCCGATTTCTTTGGTCTGAAAATCAAAGCAAAGCTGACGCCAACTACAAGTGCGTATGCGGCAAAGATAAACCAGCATGCCTGCCAGTCACCGACGGTATATACCTGTTCGCCTATCACCTGTGCATGGGTGTAGCTATTGATTACCTCCTGTGCCACCAGCGTACCTACAGTAGCACCGACACCATTGGTCATGAGCATGAACAGACCCTGCGCACTCGAACGGATGTCGGGCGAGGTGGACTTGTCCACAAACAACGAACCACTGATATTGAAGAAATCGAAGGCAGCACCATAGACTATCATCGACAGGACGAACATCCACACACCCGAACCTGGGTCACCCAGTCCGAACAATCCGAATCGCAACACCCATGCAAACATCGCCATGAGCATCACATTCTTTATTCCGTACCTCTTCATAAAGAATGGTATCAGCAGAATACAGAAAGTCTCACTCATCTGCGACATTGAGTAGAGCACCACCGGATATTTCACCCCGAAAGCGTCAGCATATTGCGGCATTGTCTGGAAGTGGTCGATATACGTGGTGGCAAAGCCGTTGGTGATATGCAGACACACACCCAGGAAGATGGCGAAAACGAAGAATATCGCCATTTTCTTCTGCTTGAACAGCGAGAAAGCCTGCAGACCAAAGGCATCAACCAACGTTTTCTTCTCTCCACTCCGGTTAACAGGACAAGCAGGCAGCGTCAGCGCATAAAGAAACAGCACAAGACTCAGAAAACCACTCAACGCAAACTGATTCTGGTTCTGCTCGAAATTCAATATGTCAACCAACCACATCGTCGCTATGAAACCTATCGTGCCAAACACTCGGATACGCGGGAAATCCTTGACAATATCTATTCCTGCCCGCGTCATGATGCTATATGTAACGGAATAAGACAGTGCCAGCGAGGGCATATAGAAAGCCACACTGGCAGCATAGAGGGAAAACAGAATACTGAAGTCCACCTGTGTCCCATACGTTTGTCCATACCAGGCTACCAATAACATGAAAGAGCCTGCCATCAAATGACAGAAGCCATAGAGGCGCTGAGCCGGAATCCAACGGTCCGCCACTATACCCATCAATGCCGGCATAAAGAGCGACACAAAACCTTGAACAGCAAAGAAAGAACCGATATGACTCCCCAGCCCTACCTTGCTGAAGTATATCCCCATGCAAGTGAGGTAGGCGCCCCATACAGCAAACTGCATGAAACTCATGATGGCCAATCGTACTTTCAGATTCATCTTCTTGGTTTTTGTTTATGTAATTGGTTCATTGTCTTTCCATAGGGTCAGTCGCCTATCCTCATCTTCGCGTAGGCTTAGCCGGCAGCTGGTCCATTCGGTGAATGGCAGTTCCCTTGTC
>ONET01000114.1 GCA_900316905.1 uncultured Treponema sp. | reverse complement strand
AAAATCAAGACGGTTATGGAACAAAAAGGAATAACGCCAAGACAAGTTCAAGCCAGGCTTGGCTTTCCTTACGTTCAAACCATTTACAATTGGTTCGCTGGAAAAAACATGCCTAATTTGGACAACCTTTTGGCTCTGGAGTCCATTCTTGGCGTAAAATTGGACGATCTTGTTGCCAAGGGAACAGTTAACTTTGATTTTGAGGAAGAGTGAACGGAAGGAATAAAGCGGGGTTTTAGCGCTCCAACTGCGCGCCCTAGTCTTTCTCTTCCTCCGCCTCTTGATAGTGCATGATATAAACAATTGGATCAAAAAGAGATTCGCGTGTTTCTTCCCTGTAGTCAATTTCAACAAGACTTTCAAACGGCATATTTAAAATCCAAGACAATTTGTAAATGTCTTTTATGGTCCAAGCCTGCTTTTGTCTTTTTCTGTTTGTCAGGGACTGCGGGCTTATCTCCAACAAAGCTTGTATTTGTTGGCTTGTAAAGTTGTTTTTTTTCAAAAGCGAAAAGATTTTTTTTGAAGTCTTTTCGTTGTTCACATAAGGGAAGCGATAAATAATTTTTCCCTCAACGACACGTTCATTTAAGTCATAATTTGTTCCATAAAGATGGAAAGTCGAAAATTTTGACGGACTTGGCTCCTTTTCCATAAATGTTAATTCATAAATTCGACCCCTTTCATGTTTCCTGTCGCTTTTCTTTTCTTTATAATCTGGAATTACATAAAAAATATCTTTATAAACTCCAAGCAAGCGGTTGCTTGAAACACCTGTGTCCGCAATGTCAATGTCGCACTCCACCCATTTAGGTTTTGCGAACAAAAATGAATCAGGCGGAAGATTGAAAAACCTGCAAAGGGTTAAAAAACAGTCAATCGACGGTATCGAGCCGTTTTTAAATTTAGTAATTTTTTGCTCGTAATTTGTTTCCGCGCCGATGTCGCTCAAGTCCTTTGACTTTAATTTACAAATACGCAGTTCTTCCTTAAATTCTTTGGCCCATCTGTCTTTGTCAATTTCCGGCACAAGAAATTTTACGCTCATATAATATTGTAAACCTCACTCGCTTAAAAACAAGCCGCTGGCGTAAAGGAACTTTGTTTGCCCTTCGCAAATTTCAATTTCCGCAAAGCCCGTGGTGTGAACAATTGGAATCACGTCAAGAAAGCTAGTTATGGCGTAAACCTTGTATTTTCCCGCGTCAAGAAATATGTTCCCGTGCGTTATGTCGATTCCGTGGCGTTCGTTCCAAACTCTTGTCCAAACCGAATCGCCCGACCTTTTTGCGTAGACGCTCTTCAAATACACATTGTCGGAATCAGTTTCAACAATCAGCAAGCCCTGCCCGTCCGGAATGTTCATCGAGCACGAGCACAAGGCCATGGCGAACGCGGCAATCGAAACAAGAGAGATTTTTGCAAGAACTTTCATTGCGGCCTCCTTTACGCCAATCGAAATTTATAACGATAACGTTCTTTATTTACCAGGCCAATAACCAAAGCGGGAACAAGAAAAATAAGAAAATAAATTAAAAGCGGGCCGAAGAAAATTCTAGCCGACCTTAGCTTTTCTGAAAAAGTGACGTCCATCATTATATACTTGAGCATGAACTTTTTTAACTGTCCCGCGCAAAACAGCCCATACAAACGGCTTGCGAGCATCGCGGCAAACGGCATGAACGCTCCAAGGACAGCTTGTTTCAACGAAAATGACAGCGAGACAAAAAGAAACGTTTCAAGAAGCAGAACAACAGAAATAAATTCAAATTCATTTTTAAGCGCATAAAAGCAACTCGATGGAAGGAAAAAGCCGGATATAAAACATGAAACGAAAAACAAAGCGGCCATAGCGCAAAGTTTTTTTGCATCGCCATAGCATCTACCGTCTTTTTGCATAAACAAACCTATCAATATCGCCGAAAGAATAAAGGCTCCGAAAAAGATGGCTAGCGCGATAATTCCGCTTTCGTTCAAAATATATTCAGATAAAATCTCATAATTTAATTTAAATGGAATTATCGATCTATAAACAGCTTGCGCGAACACCCCCAAGGAAAAAACAGCCGCGATCAACAAGGATTCCAGCACATCCATTTCAAAACCAAAAAGAACAATAAGCTCAAGAATGAAGGGCAAAAAAATATAAGCGAACTCTGCGACGCCAAAGTAATTAAAAATTTTAACCGCAAAAGCATAAACAAAATATAGCAGGAACATACTCGCAAGAGTCACGGCCTGGCCGGTTTTCCATGATGTTTGGACATCAAGATTTTGTAAGGAGTCCTTAAAGGTTTTATACAGGCCAAATCCGCCCAGGACAAACATCAGCGTTATGACAAACAAGCAGCCAAAAACCCTAAGCAGTTTGACAATCATTTCCCAAATTCTTCCGAAAAATGTATAAGAATCAAACCATGTGTCTGGAACAAGCTTAATCACCAACAAGTACATAAGGACTAACGCCAAAGCAGTCAGCGCAAGCGGACGAAGAATATTTCGCAAATATTTTTTAAATGAAAAACGGCATATATAAAAAATAGACAACGCGGCAAAACCAATCAGCGCATAGGGAACCATAGAAATGGCGAATCCTGTTAAATGTTCCAATAATCCTGCCCAAAGAATTCCAACAATACATATAAAAAGTACTGCAAAAAAAATGGTAATCATTCTTCATGCCTCCAAAAAATCAACTGATTGGCGCAAGGCAGCAGGGGTACAATTCTCCTTAGCGTCGCGCCAATCGGATTAACTCATATTATAATTGTTCGCCTGTCTTGTCATTAAAGTTGCGCTTTAATGCACGATCCCGCTCTTTGCGCTATAATGGACGCATGAAAGTTTTAGTTGTTCCAGACGTTCACGGCTCGCGCGAGTGGGAGGCGGCAAAAAGTTTTCCGCAAGACTCCTACGACCGCATTGTCTTTATGGGAGACTACTTTGACGTGCGAGGGGAAAACAAGTGGCCCGAGCAAGGCGAAAACTTTGAGGCGATTTGCGCCTTTGTCCGCCAAGACTCGGAGCGCAGAAAGGCTCTTTTAGGAAACCACGACTGGAGCTACATAAGCGCGACGGTTCACGGCGCGGGCTGTTCCGGCCACCAAAGCGCAAGGGCGGGCATAATAAAGAGTCTTTTGCTTTCCGCGCGCGATATATTGGACTTGGCGTTTGATGCGGACGGCGTGGCGTTCTCGCATGGCGGCTTTTCCAAAACTTGGGTCGCGACAATTCTAAAACTTTTTAACATGAACGCAAGCGAATGGTCGATTGACTTTTTGAACAAGACCTGGCGCTCGCTTTCGCTCCAAAAGGGAGACGCTGCGTTCAACTACGAGTTTGAGGAACTCTTGGACTGGCACGGATATTTTAGCGGAAGCGGAAACGAGGTCACGCAAGGCCCGCTGTGGATTCGGCCCGAAGCGCTTTTGCGCGACGCGTATTACCAAACGCAAGTGGTTGGCCACACAGAATATTGCCTTGGCGATTTTGTCGCGCTCACGGACAAAGACATGAAGACTGGACGCGAAAATGTCGTGGTAGCGACGGACTCAAAGCGCCATCAAGTTTTTGGAATCATCGACACAAACAGTCTTGGCGTCCAGCCTATGACGCTTGCGGAATTCAACGGCTTCTACAAAAAGACGATGAAGAAAATAAACGACATAAAGTCGCAAGTCGGCGGCGATCCAAATTGGAGCCAAGAAAGCGCGACGCAAAAACTTGCCGCCGTCTTTGGCCAACCGCTCGCCTCGCGCTTTTACAAGGCGTTCTTTGAGAAAGAAGAATGAAGCGCTGCGGACTTATTGGCAAGGGTATCTTTCACAAATCAAAAACATATATAGGTTGGCTTAAATCCTTCGAGTGGCCAAAAGCTTCGTCGTTTTTCAAAACGGCGCAGGGCTGCTCAAACGTTGAATTGCACGCGAGGGCTTCTTCTATCGTGCCGCCCTCCTCCTCAAGGTTTTCGCCACCTGGATTTGGAAATTGCTTTTCCAACGAACCGTCAGCCCAACCGCCAATAATTC
>ONET01000036.1 GCA_900316905.1 uncultured Treponema sp. | reverse complement strand
CAGCCAAAAGGCTCATTTGCTCCGCTCCGGACGGATACTGCGTGATTAGCGTCTTGAAGTTGGATTGAAGCTCGTCAATCATTTTTTGCGGGGGAAAGTATGGGTTTACCAAATAGCAAAAATCCTTTAGCTTGGGATATCGCCAATAGCCGCCGTAATTTTTTTGCATAAGGCGCAATTTGTTTTTTCCGCTTGCGAATCGTGTTTCTGCTATCGCAAGATCGGCCGGGTCGTCGATTTCGTACCAAGCGTCGCTGGAAATTGAAAGACCTTTTAATGTTGACGCTGACAGGAACGAAAGAACTTTAAGCACTTGCTCGTAGTAATCGTTTTTTCCAAACGCTTTTTGATATGCTTCCAAAAACGGAACATAATAATCTTTCGAGAACTCCTTTGAAAATTTATATATATTCACTGTTTTATAGTAGTTTTGCGTGTCAGACCAATTGAAGCGCGACTTGTCCAAAATTCCCGTTATGTTTCCGTCTTCGTCCAAAAGCGCGCAAGTTCCGTCCATCCAGCTTTCAAAGCGCGATACGACGGCAAGGTTTTTGTCTTTTGTTTTTATGAGCTTTGCGATGATTTCAGGCTTAAAAATGATGTCGCTCTCTAAAAGAATTGTGTCATCGTCGCACAGCCTTTCTCGCGCCAAGAAGAGCGAATAAATGTTGTTTGTCTTGTCATAAACTTTGTTCTCAATAAATTCAATTTTCATACCCTTTAGCTTGTCTTTGTTGAATTTTGACTTTATGAAATTTATCAGAACGTCGCCTTTGTAGCCAACCACAATCGTGAGTTTTTTAACGCGGGCTTTAACAAGCGCTTCAATGGCGCGCTCAATTAAAGTTGTTCCGTTGACTTGAACCATGCATTTTGTCGCGTTTTTTGTGTATCTTCCAAGCCGTTTTCCCATGCCCGCAGCTAACATAAGAGCCTGCATTCTACGCCTCCGTCAAACTTTTTTGTTTTGAAATCAGATAATCGACTATTCGCTTGGCGCTTTCGCCTGCGTGTTCCCAACACTCAGCTCTAATTTCATCTCTTCCTTCCGAAAGTTTTTTGCTGTTTAATGAATTGTTTATGACGCTTTCAAGGTTTTCAAAATCCTCTTGCCGCAATTGAAAGCCGATTTTTGGCAATGTTCGCAGAGACCACATTTGCTCTTTGAGCCATGACGCGTCATAAGAGCCGGAGTCAAAATGTGTGTCAGCGTAAATCAGCGGCTTGTCAAAAACTAGCGAGAAGTCAAAAATAATTCCCGAAAAGTCTGTTATCAAGACGTCGGCCTTGTTTAAAACTTCAAAATTGTCGTTGTCGTAATTCCATTCAATGTCGTTAAATTTTTCCATTAAAGGTTTTAAGATTTTTTGTTCACTGACGACGGTTTGCGGATGAGGACGAATAATTATATTGAACTTTGTTTTCTTTAGCGCGGAAATGAATTCTTCTCCGTAACGGCTTAGTATTCCGCTTTTTCCCCAACTAGGCGCGACCAGAACAGTCTTTTTTTCATTTTGTTTCTTTTCACGGACGCTTTTGTCCGCCCGCTCTTTCATTGCGTCGAGATTTGGAGAGCCTACAACGCAAAGTTCTTTTTTACTTGTGTTGGGACGAAGCGATTCAATCTTTCGGATAAAATTGTTTTGGTTTCTTCCTGTAGTCAAGACAGCGTCGTAAAAATCCAAGCCGAACATTCTATAGCCGGACAAATCATCGACCGTATGCGGAACATGGACGTAACATTCGCAAAGCTTGCTTCGCTTCCATTGAAGAACATCTAGCTCTGGAGTTGTGGATAAGCACAAGTCCGCGTTTAAAAAATTCATTCTGGCAATGCCCTTGTTCTTTTCTCCGATAAAAGCCGCCTTGACATATTTGTAGTTTTCTTTAAGCGCGGGATCGTCCTTGCTTTGCGTCCAATAAATTGCTTTCTTTTCACGCCGCTCAAATTCATCGCAAATTGGCTTGAACACATTCCAATATCGTTTGGAATCTGAATAGATGACAATTCCAAGGTTGGAATTGTCAATCTTTGCCCGCCTTCCTCGATTGACAAGCATTTTTAATTTTAGAACAACAGCCCTAATCGCAAATGCCGCCGTCGCCGCTATGCCGATAAAAAGTGAAAAAAGCATGCTCCCTGTGCCAGGGTCAATGTATAGAATTGTCATTTTTTTTCTCCAAAAGGATATATCCGCTTCCAATTTTCCGCTTTAAAAATATCTTCGTGAACGGTGTACCAAGCGTTGTTTGGAATGAAAAGTTTTGTTTCGTCTCTCCACCTTGTGCTTTGCGCCGGCGCGTAAGCGATTTTTATAAAAGTGTTTTTTTCTTTTCCTATGTCATAAGGCGCTTGAGTGAACGGATTCTTGGCGCTTTCAATTATTCCGCGCGTCGCGATTGCCGGCGTGTCCGCGTTTGTCATGAATGTCATGTCTTTTTTTAGATGAATTCCGTCTGGACTTGGGCTTCTGTCGTAAAAGTCCTTGACCAAAAGCGAGGCCGTTACATGTTCTATAGGGATTGGAACTGATTCATTTTTAAATTTTCCTGAATTGACCGGCGCGCCGTGGTCTGACACGATTATTATTCTTGTATTGTCGTAAACTCCGTTCTCTTTTAGCCAATCAAAAAAATCCGCGTATCTCATGATTGTGGCGACTTGCGAGTCAAATATCGCCCTGTTCGCGTTTGCCCATTTTGATTGCTCCGTCGTTTCCCTTGTGGGAATGTATTCGGGCGTTTTTAGCGTAATGGAGTCGTGCGTGGATAGGTTGTCTATCGCTATGAAAGAATTTTTTTCGCTTGTGGCGTCAAAGAGTTTTGGAAGGTATTCAAGGCAAGCGTAGCTGTCTATGAAATAGTCAAATGGGTCTTCGCCCCTTGAATTCCACCATACATCATGATAGACAAGCCTTCGCAGGAAGGGTGGCGCGCTTTTGAATATTCCTAACATAAGAAAATTGCGCTTTAGACAGTCGCTGGTGTATGTTGATTTTTCTATTCCGTGGCTTTTATGCCAATAATCGGAATACGCTCCTTTTGTCGCGCGCCTTTTTATCCATGGAGTGGATTTGTACATGTCTGTGACCGGTTCCTTTAGAAAGTTTTCATAGGGCAAGTCAGAGACGCAAACATCAAAGCCCGCTTCATGAAAGTTGACTGGCATTGACAAAAGCGCTTGATTGTGTTTTTGCTGGATCGTCAAAGTGTCCCTTTTGTTCATTTCGGCAGGAGTAAAACTGTAGCCTCCAAAAATGCCCGGAGTTCCAAGCATGGTCAACTCACCCAATGACACTGTGTTTGGATAGAAAGTGAATCCTTCAAAACGGTCTGCCAAACCTTCCTTTTCTTCAAAGCATTCGTCAATCAGCGGACTTATAAGACGGTCCTGCATAAAGACCAAAACGTTTTTTCCTGTTTTCGAAAGGCTGTAAATAGGGGTAAGTGAATCCTTGACTTCAGGGGCGGTGATTTTGTTGTAGGAATTATTTATGGTGTAAACATTTTTTATTGAAAAAGTTGATAGTCCGGCCGCTAAAGCCAAGTAATATGGAATCAATGACTTTATTTTTTTGTTAAAAGCAACGCTTGCCAAAAAAAACAAAATGACAAGAATCGTAAGGTTTAAAAGAAATGATTGAGGCGTGACTTTAAATAACTGTCCCTCCATAAAGTCAAGTTCCCTTGTCATCGGTCCATATTCGCCCGCAAAAATGAATGTGTTTATAATGGCGTAGCTTGCAAGAATTGCAAACGAGAATGTTATGATGTTTTTGATTCGTTCACCGAACAATGCATAAAAGCATAGCGGCCAGAATATGAACAGGCCTGCAGACTGAAAAAATGCCGTTGTCAAAAATATAAAAGGCGATTTGTACTTGTCAATGTAGCAAAATTCTTGGACTTCCGATTCAATTAGTATAGAAGGAATGACAAGGCCTACAAGAGCGCAAAGCGCAGCCGCTGAAAGGATAAAAACCGTCAGCCTCGATTTTTTGTTGTTTGATATGCGCTTCAAAAAATTATCTATAAAATAGATTGCCAATTTTACAAAAATAGGGGAGACGATAATTGCGGCGCAAAACAAAACAAAAAGCGCCTTGATTTCCATTTTTTGCGCTTTCATTCCAAAAACAACGCAGATAATTCCAGCCGCGCTTGCTGTCGCCGCGCTTATGTACAAGACTTTTATGGGGTTCTTTAATTTATAGAATACATTTTTTACTAAGGAAAGAATGTTGTTCATTGTCCAATACAAAACAAGGCCTGCCGGAGACTTGTAAAGCAATGCAAGAAAAATCAAAGCGACGCCATAGATTTGAATTTTTTCTCTTATGTTTTTGTTGCCGTGAGTGTATATGGCTCCTGAAAGATAATTGATTGCCGTCATTGTGATTGGAAGGACATTGATTTGCATCGAATTTATGGAGATAAGCGCGTCAGGAGAGCTTAGGTCTTTTATAAAAATAAAAGGAATTCCTTTTAGTGAGTCCAATTGAGAAAGAAAGCTGTATGCGGCAATAAAAAATGGAATTTGTATCAGGACTCCAAATGAAGAACGCGCGGCCATAAGCGGATTGTATCGGCTTATGCGGTAATACGCCGAAGTTATCATATACCGCTCGTCGCCTTTAAAATTTTTTTTGATTAAGTCCAAGTAAGGTTTCATTTCCTTTTGCTTTTGCCTTTCCGCGTCTTGCCAGCCTTCAGCCACAATGTATAATGGAAGACAACATAAAGTTACGGCAAAGCTTAATGCTATCACGGAAATTCCGGGCGAGCTTGTAAATTCCAAAAAAAATAAATAGCAAATTTCAAGGAACTGTTTTATTGGGTGGATGACAACGTTGTAAAAAAACATTCTAAATTATCTCCTTTTCCATTTTTTCTCACTCACTATAACTGAGCGACATTTTTATTATACACTCATTTATAATTTATATCAATAGAAAAGAATTTCATTTAAACTGAGCGCATGGCTGATTACCATAAAAGTTTTATAGAAAATATGAAGTTTTATCGCAAGAAAAAGGGGCTTTCGCAGGCTCAACTTGCGGAATCTTGCGATGTTTCAAACGGAACCATAGGCAACATTGAGTGCGGCCTTACAAAGCCTTCTTTTGACTTGATTTTGCAAATTGCGGAAGTTTTGGAAATTAAGCCCGAACTTTTGTTCGTCGGCGATGATAATACTGAATTTAAAAAAGAACAGTCTGACAAATTTTCAAAAGACCAACTAAAAAGAATAAAAGCGGCCTTTTCTTCCGCCGTCAGCGCCGCCCTTGACGAATTAAAAGCGGACTCTCACAATTCCACTCAAAAATAAATTCTTTGTTTGACATAAATTTTTTACTCAATGCATTGAGTAAAAATACTCAGTCCACTGAGTAAAATTTTGCGCCCCGTCAGCTGTTTGTTGACAGCCTCGTAGGTTAGTTCCGTAGAACGCTCTAGCAAGCCCGCCCTCTCTGCGCTATAATAAAAAGCGGTTTTACAAACAATCAAAGAGGTTTTTATGAAAAGAATTGAAAGGTCTTTTGTTGTCGCGCTTTTTGCCCTGCTTGCGTTGTGTTTTGTCGGCTGCAAGAAAAGCGCCAAAAAGTTTTTTACCTATTGGAATGACTGCGCTTCCCTTAATTCGCTGGTGGAATTTGTGGAGGACGTGACCGACGAAAAATCGGCCAACTACATTCCGCAAAAAGACAGAATCGCCACCTTTGACATGGACGGTACGATTTTGGGCGAATTGTATCCCACTTACTTTGAATACAACATCCTTGAGTACCGCATCCTCGACGACCCGTCTTACAAAGACAAAGCGTCGGAAAGCGAGCGCGAAGCGGCCAACGCAATCAGCGACTTTGTCAGGACTGGAAAAAAGCTTCCGGCGGATTTTGCCTTGGTTCACGCGAACGCCGCCGCTAAAGCGTATTCGGGCATGACTGTCGAAGAGTTTGACGCCTACGTAAAGGAATACGCCAAAAAGCGCCCCAACGGTTTTACCGGCATGACGTTCGCCCAGTCTTTTTACAAGCCTATGCTCGAAGTCTTTGACTATTTAAAAAGCAGGGGCTTTACTTTTTATGTGGTTTCCGGCAGCGACCGCTTTATCGCGCGCGCTTTGGTTTCTTCCATCGGCATAGAGCCGGAATATGTCATCGGAATGGACGTGCTTTTAAAGACAAGCGGGCAGGGGGAGTCGGAAGGCGTGGACTACACTAGCGCGGTCGGCGAAAAAGTTCTTAGAACCGACAAGCTTATCATAAAAAATCTTAAGGCCAACAAGGTCAAGCAAATCGCGCAAGAAATCGGAAAGGTTCCTGTCCTTTCGTTTGGAAACAGCGACGGCGATTCCGCGATGCACAATTACTGTCTTTCAAACCAAAAGTACAAGTCGCGCGCCTTCATGTTGATAGCCGACGACGACCAAGACGACCACGCCAACCGCGACAAGGCTCTAAAGCTTGGCGAAAAGTGGAAGGAGTCCGGCTACGTCGTCATTTCGATGCGCGACGACTTTAAGACGATTTACGGCCAGAATGTAAAGAAGGTTGATTTCGTGTTCTGACGCGAGGCTTTTTGCGGCGGCCACTTTCCTGAGGCTGCTAGTTGTTTTTGTCGCCGCCGCGTTCCGCCCAAAAATCTTTCATGCGGATTATGCGCTGGTTGGAGGAACCCCTGAATGCCAGCTGCAAGTCTTTTTTTTCTTCGATGAAGGGGCCGTCCACCAAAACGTCAATCGAGCGCAAAATCTGTTCGGTATGCTCTGTGTGGCGGCGGCCGTAGTCGGGAAACAAGTCGGATTCCAAAACGTAGCCGGTCCAGCACCAAATGTCTTTTTTGGGGAACTTTTGGCGAACCTCTTTTATCAGGTCCAGGACGTCGGCTTGGTTTTCAATCTCAAAAGGCTCGCCGCCAAGGATTGAAAGGCCTTGGATAAATGGCTTGTCCAAGGCTTCCAAAACTTCGTTCAGCGCGTCAAGGCCAAATTCCTTTCCGTAGGAAAAATCCCATGTTTGCGGCTGGAAGCAGCCCTTGCAGGCGTTTTTGCAACCGCTTACAAAAACGCTCACGCGCACTCCTTCGCCGTCGGCTATGTCAAACTTTTTTATCTCGCCATAGAACATTAAAAAAAATACCTCCTTGTATTTTTTTTAATTTCAGTTTTTTTCAAAAACTGAACAAGTTTTTCAATACAAGGCTCGCGCCATCCGTGGCGCGTGGGTTTACTATAAATGCGCGAATGTTGTCAGCGCATCTTGCCTACAAGTGCAGGACGCGCTCCTTGATTTCCTGCGTGCGGCCTTGGTTCCAATACTGCGTTCCGATGTAGCCGCAAGTTCGGCGCGCGACGTTCATCGTGGTCTGGTCGCGGTTTTGGCAGTTGGGGCATTCCCAAACAAGCTTTCCGTCCTGGTCGGCCACCACTTGGATTTGTCCCGTGTAGCCGCACTTTTGGCAGCAGTCGCTCTTTGTGTTAAGCTCGGCGTACATGATGTTCTCGTAGATGTGCTTTAAGAGCGCCATCACGGCCGGAATGTTGTTTTCCATGTTGGGAACTTCAACGTAGCTTACCGCTCCGCCTGGCGAAAGAACCTGGAACTGCGATTCAAACGTGAGCTTTGTAAAGGCGTCCATTTGCTCTGTCACGTGAACGTGGTAAGAGTTTGTGATGTAGTTCTTGTCGGTAACGCCCTTGATTTCGCCAAAGCGCTTTTTGAGGCACTTGGCAAACTTATATGTCGTTGACTCAAGCGGTGTTCCATACAAAGAAAAGTCGATGTGCTCCTTTTCTTTCCAAGCCTTGCAAGCGGCGTTCATATGCTTCATCACTTCAAGGGCAAAGGGAGTGGCGTCTGGGTCTGTGTGGGGCTTTCCTGTCATGTAGCGGACGCATTCGCAAAGGCCCGCGTAGCCCAATGAGATTGTCGAATATCCGTTCATCAAAAGCTTGTCGATTGTCTCGCCCTTCGCAAGGCGCGCCAAGGCTCCGTTTTGCCAAAGAATCGGCGCCACGTCGCTCTTTGTGCCCATCAAGCGGTTGTGGCGGATCATCAAGGCGCGGTAGCACAAGTCAAGGCGCTCGTCGAATATTTTCCAGAATGCGTTGAGGTCTCGGTTTGAGGAGCAAGCCACGTCTACCAAGTTGATTGTAACTACGCCTTGGTTGAATCTTCCGTAATACTTGGATTTTCCCGCCTGCCAGTTTTTGGCGCCCGCCACGTTGTCGTAGCCGTTTGCGGTGGAGTCGGGCGTAAGGAAGGAGCGGCAGCCCATGCAGGGGTAGCAGTTTCCGCGTCCCGAGCCGTCAACCTTAAGCTCAAGCATTTTCTTTTCGGAAATGTAGTCGGGAACCATGCGGCGCGCCGTGCACTTGGCGGCCAATTCCGTCAAATAGTAATACTTAGAGTCCGGCTCGATGTTGTCCTCTTCCAAAACGTAAATCAATTTTGGGAAGGCCGGCGTGACCCAATAGCCGCTTTCGTTCTTGACGCCCTTGTAGCGCTGGCGCAAAACTTCCTCTATTACAAGCGCCAAGTCCGCCTTTTCCTGCTCGGACTCCGCTTCGTTCAGGTACATAAAGACCGTGACAAAGGGCGACTGGCCGTTTGTGGTCATCAAGGTCACTACCTGGTATTGAATCGTCTGAACGCCGCGAGTGATTTCGTCGCTAAGGCGCTTTTGGACGATGTAGTCAAACTGCTCGCTTGTGTATTTGATGCCGGTCTTTTGCTCGATGTCATGAAGCTCATTGGAAATCTTTTTTCGGCTCACGTCTACAAAGGGCGCCAAGTGGGTCAGCGAGATGCTCTGGCCGCCGTATTGGCACGAAGCCACTTGCGCGATGATTTGCGTCGCGATGTTGCAGGCGGTGGAGAAGGAGTGCGGGCGGTCGATTTTTGTTCCGCTGATGACAGTTCCGTTTTGAAGCATGTCCTCCAAATTGACCAAGTCGCAGTTGTGCATGTGCTGCGCAAAGTAGTCCGCGTCGTGAAAGTGAATCAAGCCTTCCTCGTGGGCCTTGGTCAAGTCTTCGTCAAGCAAAAAGCGCTTGGTGATGTCCTTGCTGACTTCTCCGGCCATGTAGTCGCGCTGCACGGAAACGACGGTGGAATTTTTGTTTGAGTTTTCCTGCTTCACGTCCTCGTTGTTGCATTCAAGCAAGGAAAGAATTTGCTGGTCGGTTGAATTTTCCTTGCGGTTCAGCGCGTGCTGGTAGCGGTATGTGATGTATTTTTTTGCGATGGAGTAGGCCGAGTTTTCCATGATTTTTGTTTCGACCAAATCCTGGATTTCCTCGACGTTGGGCTCGTGGCCGCGCTCCTCAAAGTTCTTTGTGATTTCGGCGCCGATTTTGTGAATCGTGTCTTCGCTCAAGCGCTCGGCCACGGGGACAGTCTCGTTGGCCTTGCGAATCGCGTTTTCTATCTTTTGAACGTCATATTGAACTTCTTCGCCGTTTCTTTTTATGATTTTCATGTTTTTTTTCATGGCGGAACTTGCGGAAAAAGCAAAAAAAATGGCTTTTGGCGCGAAAATCGCCTGTTTCCTCCCTTTTTTTATTGATACCACTAGATATAGCGGCCTAGTGAAATTCATAATACTACTAATAGCGGTTTTTGTAAAGGGAAAAATCGCAAAAAAAACTTTAAAAGTTCCTTTTGCGGCTTATATAACAAAAATTTAGCGTTTTGTTCATTGGAAATTCGTTGACATCATAACTTCCATGCGCTATACTCTAACACAATTTTGGAACGTATTGTTCCAAAAAATCAAAAAAGGAGGCTTTTATAATGAAAAAGCTTGCAACACTTATCGCCGCTGCTGCCTTGACACTTGGCTTGGCCGCTTGCACAACAATCGCTCCGGTTAACGCCACATCTAACAATGTTGGATCAAAAGTTGGAGAAGCTGAGACAATGTCTTTGTTCCGCGCTCTTACTTTGAAGCCCAAGTTCCTCTACAAGGACTTCTCTATCCAGACAGCTGCCAAGAACGGCGGAATCTCCAAGATTTCTACAGTCGATGTTAAGAACAAGGACATCCTCGGAATCATTTCTTGGACAACAACAATCGTTACTGGTGAGTAATTGATGCAAAGGCGGGAATTTCCTGCGGGACTTTCCCGCTTTGTTTTTCTTCTTACGGCGCTTGTCGCGCTTCTCTTTTCTTCGTGCGCTTCCGAGCCGCGAATCGCGACATTCCTTCTAAAGGACGGAGTTCAACAGTACTTTGTCCATCAAGTTACAATAAGAAAAAAAGGCGTTTTGATGCAAATCGACGCCACGATTCATGTCAGAGATTTGGCGCTTATAGACAATCCTGTCGTTCGCTACACGCTCTATGACGAGATTTACGGCCAAGTCCAAGACGATGTTTTGGTTTCCTTGGAACGTTCCAACCAAGAATTTATTTGTCGCAATCCAAAAATAATTTACAGGGATGTCGAATTAAACGGCGTTCGCTTTGAGACGGAAATGGAGCCAAAGGACTTTACGGATATGATTTACTCTCCGGATTCCGTCTTCTTGGTTTTCAAAAACAAAAACGGCGAATTTTTGGGAAAAGTTGAGTCAAAAAAACTGCAAGAGTCTTTTGACAAACTTCGCTCAGTTGTAAATAAAAATTAATTATGAAAACTACACTAAAATTTTGGGCATTGAGCCTTGCCGCCTTTGCCTTTCTTTCTTGCGCTCCGACACAAAGCGTGGTGAACATTAACGGCTTTTTGGTAAAAACGCCGTCGCCGGAGCGCCTTGACCTTAGCAAAGACGATGTTCCGCCGATTCCGTCTGGGATGGACGGAATAGATTTTGCCGTCGAGCGCCTTTATTTGAGCAAGTCAAAAAAGTCCGCCTTTATGATTTCGTCGGCCATGGTGACCATGGGGCAGGGCGGCGAAGATTTTGCCTCGGCTTACATCAATGTGTTGCAAAAGCAGTTGCAAGACTATGGAAACGTGGAGCTTAACGAGCGCGACGGCAATGACGGAATAAAGATAGCTTCGCTTGCATTTGCGGCTGGCGATGTTGTTACGGACAAGGTTTTGGTTTACTCGCTTGACAGGCCCAACGCGCTTATGATTGACTTTGTTTTTTCCGTTGACGAGGCTGAATCTCTTAAGGACGACATGGCCGCCCTTCTTGATTCCTTGGCAGTTGTTGAATAATTTGTAAAAAAATTTTTTCAAAAAAAAGCCCGCTTGCATGAAAGCGGGCTTTTTGCATCAACAAGCATGAAGCGCCATAAAGGCGCGTTCATCTACTTTGTTGTTGTCTTTTTTGCAGCGGGCTTTTTGGCCGCTGTGGCCTTTTTGGCGGCCGGCTTTTTGGCCGTTGTGGCCTTCTTTGCGGCCGGCTTTTTGGCCGTTGTGGCCTTCTTTGCGGCCGGCTTTTTGGCGGCTGTGGCCTTCTTGGCGGGCGCCTTTTTGGCGGCCGGCTTCTTGGCTACAGTTGTTTTTTTAGCCGCTGTCTTTTTGGCGGGCGCCTTTTTGGCGGCCGGTTTTTTAGCGGCGGGCTTTTTTGTCGCGGCCGCTTTCTTGGCGGGCGCTTTCTTTGCAGTTGTTTCTGCCATTTCTCTTCCCCCGGCTTTTTTCAAAGCCTTTTTATTTTTTTCCAAAGCCCTCGCCGTCTTAGCGGCTGGCTTTGCCTTGGACTGTTTTGTGGTTGCGGCCGCTTTTTTGGTCGCGGCTTTCGCAACTTTTTTTATTACTTTATTTTCGGCGCTTTTTGTCGCGGCCTTTACAGTTTTTGTCGCGGCCGGCTTCTTTGTGGCGGCTTTCTTCGCGCCGGAAGCCTTGGCCTTTTTAGCCGCGCCGGAAGCGGCGGCTTTCTTTGACGCGGCCTTTTTGACCTTTTGCTTTTGCGGCTCAAACTGCTCCACAAGCGCGCGGCACTTGTACTCCGCCTTTTCTTGCGCGGCGGCCATAAGCTTGTAAAAGGCAAGGATATCCTTGTCGGAATTGATTCCCAAAATAAATTCGTTTTGGGCCGCCAAGAAAAGGCTTCTGTCAAGCTCTTCCTTGTTGAACCATACTACGTTGTCAAAAGAGTTGGCGCGGCTTAAGGCGACGGCGTCCGCGCTTTCGCAGCACAAAGAGGCTAGCGCAAGCGCCGGATTTGAGGCCGCCGCTTTTCCCGCCTTCTTGGCTTTGCTTGCGGCCAAGTCAAGGCCGCTAATTTTTGCAAGGACAAAGGCGCGGTACAAAACGTCCCTCTGGCCTTTCCATTCAACGCCGGCCGCCTGCATGGCCTCGCACAATTTTCTGTCAAGCGACCAGCGCGCCGCGAAGGCTCGCTCGGCAAGGCTAAGCGCCACGCATTCTGAAAGCAGGATTTCTGGGTTCGTCCAATTTAACGGCTCGCCGTAAAGAACAAAGTCCGCGGCGTTCTTGGCCTTAGACAAATCTTTGGCGCCTTTTTTGGCGGCCGCGATTTTGCAAGCCTTCTTAAAGGATTTTTCAAAGGCCTTGAATTGGTCTTGCGCCGATTTTTTGGCGGCCGCCGCGCTTAGGGGCTTGAAGGTCTCGCCAAAAATTTTATGGTCTTGAGAGCGGAAAAGGTCGGCTTTTTGGTAAAAGGCCAGCGCGGCTTTTTTGCTTGAATCCAAGAATTTTTTGATTCCAGCGGCGGCCGGCTTTTTTAGGATTGCAAGGCCTTTTTTGTAGAAGTCTTCGTTCACAAAGGCGGCGAGGGCGGCGTACAATTCCTTGTAGCGGATTTCTTCCCATTCAACCTCAAGGTTCGCGCAGCCTTTTCCGGCCAAAACGCTGTTCAGCGTGCTCCACTTTTTGTCAAGTGTGTCGCTCACTTGGTGAACGTCAAGCATGACCTGACATTCAAAGCCCCTGAGGTTTATGAACATTCCGTCGCGGCAAATGTCGGACGATTTTCGGACATACCAAAGGTTTGCGCGGCTTTCGCGGAAGATAAGGTATTTGTCGTCTTCGGCGCTAAGGCCAAGGCCCTCGCTTATCGAGCGGCTTGTCATAACCTTTTCGTCGCCGTGGCCGGTCTTTACCGCGTATTCGCAGGATTGCTTTATCCAGCCAGACGCGCTTTCGTACTTGTTGTTGTAGAAGACCACGGCGGCTTCGTTTCCGACGCGGTTGGAGTAGGCGAATACGTTTTCGTTTACGCGGCCGTTGTCCCAAACGTCGTAGAAAAGGAAGTCTTCGACCTGGGCAAAGAGCCAGCGCTTTTTCATGAGCGGGAATATCAGCTGCCAGTGGCCGTTTACCAAGCCTTCGTCGGGCTTTTCGTCGCGGTAGGCGCGCGTGTATTCCATTCCGTATTTTTCTTCAAAGCCTTCAATTTGGCCGTGGCCGAACATCGGAAGGCCGGGCATCGTGACCATAAGAGTGCAGACGCCAAAGTACTTGTCGCCCTTTCCGAACTGCGCCACGGCGGTTTCCTCGTCGGGATTGTTCATAAAGTTTACGTAGCGCTTTAGGATTTGCGGGTCAAATTTTATCGTGTTCTTGACCGTGTCGCGGTACTTTTGGTTCTCTTCCTTTTTGAGCATGTTCATAAAGGCGGAATTGTAGACGCGGTGCATTCCGAGCGTGCGGACAAAGTAGCCTTCGAGCATCCAAAAGGCCTCGGCCAAAAGCAGCGTGTCGGGCACTTCCTTTGCCACGCGGTCAACGACCTCGCGCCAGAATTCGTTGGGAATCGCGTCCTCAAAGGCTTGGCTTGAAATCGCGTATTCGCTTCGCGTGGCGATGTCTCCTCCATGGCCCGGCTCGGGGTACCAAAGGCGGCGTATGTGCTTTTTGGCAAGAACCATCGCCGCGTCAAAGCGGATTATCGGAAAGTTTCTTGCCACGTGCAGAATGTCTTGTATTACGGCCTCGCGCGCGGCCGGGTTCAAAAAGTCGATTTGCGCGGTGTCGTTCCAAGGCATTCCGGTGCCGTCGTTTCCGTGGTAAATGTAGCGCACGTCGCCTGTTTGGTTGTCGACGCGCTTGAAGACCACGGCGCAGTCGCTCTTAGAATAGTAATGGTCTTCCAAGTAAACGCCCACGCGGCCGTCGTGGCTAAGGTTTTCGCCGTTAAAAGTGTACTGGGGGAAGGGGCAGTCGCGCCTTTGCATGAAAAGGTCGGGCCGCTCGACGACCCAGCGGCTGTCCATCGCCGTGTGGTTTGGAACCATGTCGCTCGCAAGCCTGATTCCGCGCTGCCACAAGCGGCGGCGCAAGTTGTCCAAGGCGTCCCAGCCGCCAAGGTTTCCGGCGATTGTGTAGTCCATCAATGAATAGGCGGAAGAGGCCGCCTCCGGGTTTCCGCAAATTTGCTTTATGCGCTTTGAGGCGTTGCTTCGTTCCCAAAGGCCGATGAGCCAAAGGCCCGTGAATCCTTGGTCGCGCAAAAGGTCCAATTCCTCGTCGGGAATCTGGTCCAGACGCTCGATGGGGCGGCCGTACTTTTTGGTCAGCTGGTAAAGCCAAACAAGGATGGTCTTTGCCATCAAGACCACTTTTGGCATCCAGTCGCGGTCGGGCGAGTAGCGCTCGTATTCGTTCATCAAGTTTTCGTAGCTGTAGGGCGACATTTCGACTTCGCCGCCCTTGATTCCGCGCCAAGCGGCCTTTTCTTCTTCGCTTAAGGTGTCAAGGCTTGCCAAGAGGCGCTTTTTAAGCCATTCGCCGATAAGGTACATCCAATGCTTTAGTATGTACTGCAATTGGCCGCGAAGGCTTTTTGGGCTAAAGGCCACGGGCTCGCGCAAGAATGTGACAAAGTCGTTGTTGAAGGGGCCGAACTTTGGCTGGCCCTTAAAGTATTTTTGCGTCTCTTCCCAGGCTTGGGCGTAGACCGGATTTTTCCTGAGCTTTGTTTCGCTAAAGAGGACGGAGAACTTTGCGAAGGCCGGGTTTTCGTTGGCCAAGTGAAGCATGATCATCTCTTCAAAGGTGGCCTCGCGGTTTGTTCGCTCAAGCTTTGTTCCCGCGTCGACGGCGCTTTGCTTTAAGTATTCCTCCGCGGAAATTTCTTTGCGGTAAACCGCTGTTGGCGGATACTCGTTTGTGAACTGCAAAAGAATTTCGTCGATTTTTTCTTTGCCGAATTTTTGGTCGAGGGAGGCGAGCGCCCCTTCAAACGAAGCCTTTAGAACGTCGCGGCGGTAGAGCATCGAAACATAGTGCAAGATTTCGTCAATCAAGCCCATCGCGTTAAGCTGGCCCGCGCTGATCCGCTTTTCGCTTAGTCCTATTTTGTCGTAATACTGGTTGAGCTTCTCCGCAAAAATTCTGACTTTCTTTAAATCGGTGATGATGACGTTTCCGCTTGAAGAGTAAAGCGATGAGTCAAAGTCGCACTTGTCGCGAATGTCTTTTGAAACGTGAAACTCGTTGTAAGAAATTTTCATATTACCCTTATATTATAAACCTACTTTCTTTTTTTTGCAAGAAAATTTATTTCGTCGCAAAGCGTTTTGTCGGCGGCCAATTCTTCCACGCTCGCGGGAATTCTGTATGTCCAGTTGAACTCGGTCACTTGGCCCGGAACGTTCACGCGCTCGTCCTTGGCGTCGGCTAGCCAATATTTTTTTTTCAAGTACAAAAAGTCTTGAAGCGGATGAATCGCCCAAAGGCTTTCGCTTGTCGCCGCCGCTTCCAAAATAGAGCGCGCGGTTTTTTCGGTGAAGTCCGCAAAGTTGTTTTGGTCGATTCCGTTGTCGGAGAAAATTTTTTCGTTGGCCTTAAAGAAGGCCGCCGCGCTTTCTTTTTCTTCGGTCCACCATTGGCGGATTGTCGAAGAGTCGTGGACGCTTGTCGTCGTCACGCTAAGCGGCGGGTAGTCGGCGAACTGAACGTAGGGCGAGCCTTGCGTTCCCCAGTCGCGGCTCCATCGGACAACGTTGAGACGGAGGATTTTGTTCTTGCCCATGACTTGGGGAACGGCCGCAAGGTTTACGCCCAAGTCTTCTCCGCAGGGAACCATATCGACGCTATTGGTGAGCGCTTGCAAAATGTCGGAGGCTTGCTTTTTCCAAAGGCCTTCTTCCTTGGCGCGATGAGCGTCCACCAAGGCTTGCAGCTTTTTCTTTTCGTCGTCGTTCAAGGTTGACCAGGGGTAGGTGTTTTGGTAAGTCCAAAGCGCGACAAACTTGTCTTTTTTAATTTCGCGCAATGTCCTGTCGCGCCATTTTTTTGCGAGCGCTTCCTTTATTTTTGGCTCGGCTTCCGCCTGGCAAAGGCCTTTAAAGTCGGCTTCGTAAATGTCCTTGTCGCCTTTTACCGAGCTTTTGAAATTCCACAGTTCCTCGCCCGGAAGTTTTTCCGCGAGCGTCTCCAAAATTTTTGTCGAGGCCTCGTGGTTCCAAGTAAAGTAGTCTATGTCTCCTGTCGGAACGTGGGGCTCGGCCAGCCAATGAATGCGGCCCTCGTTAAAGCCCGCTTCAAGCAACTCGTCGCGGCTTATCGGGCTTCCAGGCTCGCTTCGGCCAAGGAGCGCGGTGGTCTCGCGCTCGGGTATCGCCCAAATTCTAAAAAAGCCCAGAATGTGGTCAAGCCTGTAGGCTTGGTAATAGGCTTCCGCGCTTTTTAGCCGGTCTATCCACCAAGAGTAGTCCGCGGCCTTTAGGTTTTTCCAATTGTAGGTCGGGAAGCCCCAGTTTTGGCCGCATGGATTTGGGCCGTCGGCGGGAGAGCCCGCGCGCAAGCTGTGGTCAAAGAATTCTGGATGCGCCCAAGCGTCGCAGGAGTCTTCGTTCATCATAATCGGCATGTCTCCCTTAAGGATTATGCCGGCCTTTTTTACGGCGGCGGCGGCTTCGGCGAATTGCTCGGCGGCGCGCATTTGAAGCCAGGCGTAAAATAGCTGGTCTTTTTTTAGCGCCGCGTCTTTCCAGCGCCGCTCGATTTCTTCGATGCCGGGAACTTGGTCCTCTTTTTTCCAAGCCTTCCAAGAGGCCTGCATGTACTTCCACTTTAGGTTTTTGTAGACCGCGTAGGCCTTGATCCAGTCGTTCTTTTTTATCCAAGAGGCGAGGGTCGCGTCGGGCTTTGAGGCGGCGGCGGTGTCCGTCGTCTGGTAAAGGCGCATAAGGAGCGCGATTTTTTTGTCAAGAATTCCTTGGTAGTCGTAGCGGCTTTTGTAGGGGTGGAACTGGAGGAACAAGTCGTATTCGGTCTTGAAATTTTTGTCGGCCTTGTAGAGCGCGGAAAATTCAGGCAAGTCCTTTATGCAAACGTAAATCGGATGCAGCGCGAAGGCGGATAGTCCTGAGTAGGGCGACGACTGCGTTCCCGTGTCGTTTACAGGAAGCAGCTGGATTATCTTTAGGCCCGCGCCCTTGCAAAAGGAGGCGAACTTTTTTAGCGAAGGAAACTCTCCGATTGCCGGAGACTCTTTTGTCCAAAGCGCGCCAAGCGGAACGGCCACGCCAGTCATTTTTTTTAAAAGGGATTCGTTCATTCTTCTATTGTAACACACTTTTGCAAAAAGGGTAGAATAATTTTCACAAGTTTTATGAGGAAAGTATGGTTGGGAATGTCGAACGATTAAAATGGACATGAAAGGGCGGGACGCAGGCAAGAAAAATTTGGAGGGGCCCGCCAGCGGACGGCTTGGCCGCAGGCATAAAGCCGCAAGCGAGCCGTGCGGAGCGCGTTAGCGCGACTGCAATTCCTTGAGAGGCCTCGTTTCCAACGGAAACGAGAATGGCGGGAGGCGCCAAATCTTTTTTGCCGTCGCTAGGACCCGCCTTTCAGATCCATTTTGTTTTTCTTAACAATGCCACAATACTTGCGCCAACTTGTTGCCAAAAGGCTCTGGCCTTGTAAAGTCGGGGAGCCAGCTTGTGTCGTCGGACAGCTCTTGGTAAAAAAGCGTTTCAAAGTCGTAGGCCTCTATCAAGTCCTGTAAGTCCGCGTCCTCTTGGCGCGACACAAGGCGGTTTTGGAGGCAGTCGAGCGAGGCGCGGCGTTTTTGCGACGCTTCCGCGTCTTCCTTAAATGGAACCGGCGTGTATTGCGACATTAGCGAAATGACCGCACGGCCGTCAAGGTTTTTCTTTAGCCAGTCAAGAACGTCGGCGCTTTCCTCAAAGCGGCCCGGCAAGAATAGGTGGCGCGCGATGACGCCGCTCATTATTTTTTCGCGAGTTTCGCCGTCTTTTTTTGCCTCGACGATTTTTAGCGGAGAAGCTTCCGCCATCCATAAAAGGGCGGCTTTCGCTGCCTCGGGGTAGTCGGGAGCGTTGAAAAGCTTTTTGGAAAGGGCCGCGTTCAAGGTCTTTATGTCAGGAAGCCAAATGTCAACCAAGCCGCGCAAAAGCTCCAAGCTTTCCACGCTTTCGTAGCCGCTGGAGTTCCAACAGATAGGAATCGCAAGGCCAAAATCGCGGGCGGCCGCCAAATATTCGGCCAAAAGCGGAATCTGGTGGCTGGGAGTGACAAGGTTGATGTTTTCCGCTCCCGCCTTTTGCAAGTCCAGGCAAATGCGGACAAAGCCGTCCTTGCTGATTTCCTTTCCGTAGCCTTTTTGGCTTATTTGGTAGTTTTGGCAAAAGGCGCAGGCCAGGGTACAGCCGGTAAGGAAAATCGTTCCGCTTCCGCCAAAGACCGTCACAAATGGCTCCTCCCCAAAGTGCAGGCAAGCCACGGCCGCCCGCAAGCGGTTGTCCTCTCCGCAAAAGCCCTTTTGCCCCGCGGTCCTGTCCACCCCGCAAGAACGCGGGCACTGCGCGCAGTGTTTGTAAAGAGAAAGCGTTTGTTCGGCGTTTTGCATAGAGGCTCCTTTTTTTGGGTTGAAATGCTAGCGGCATTGAGTGTTGTAAAAAAACGTGCGAGGGAGCGGGGCGGCTGGCGGCAACTCTCTGTTTGCGCAGCCGCGCAAGCGGCGGAGTAAAATAGTTTCAAGCGCAAACAGCGAGTAGCGACGCTAGCTAGCGGTGCCGTCGGACGCATCCGAGACCGGGAGCGTTTTTTTGTAAATCAATGTCTCCTTGTTCTTGTTTTCAATTTTTCAAAAATATATTATACTGATTTTATGCTCAATCGTTTTATTAGTCAATTGTCGGATTTTTTTGCGCGCGGCGGCGCTTTTTTGTTTTTTGTCATCGTCGCTTTTGCCGCGATTTCGTTTTTGGCGGGCTTTTTGATTTGCGCCTTAAGCTTTTCGCGGCGCCTGCGCGCGGCAAGGAAGGACGCGGTTAAAAAATCCCGCGCGGTTTTGGGAGGCTTGGCAGGCGAGCAAGTCTCTCCATTTTTGCCGGGCTTTCCCTGCAATCCTGCCGACGCGCGCTTTGTCGGAAAGCCGGTGGACTTTGTGGCCTTTCCGGGCGCGGCCGACGGCGACGAGATAAAAGAAATCTTGTTGATAGAAGTTAAAAGCGGCGAAGCCTCCCTTTCCAAACGCGAGCGCCAAATCAAGGCTTGCGTGGAAGCCGGCCGCGTCCGCTATGTGGAATATAGGATTCCTGTCTAATGATTAATTAGAAAAAAATAATTGCCGCGCAAAGTCGCGGGGCGGCTGGTGGCAACACTACGTCGCTACGCTCCGTTTTGTGGAATATAGAATTGATTGAAACACGGACATTAAAGGCGGGACGCAGGCAAGAAAAGTTTGGAGGGTCCCGCCAGCTCCTGGCTTGGCCGCAGGCGAGCCGTGCGGAGCGCGTTAGCGCGACTGCAATACCTTGAGAGGCCTCGTTTCCAACGGAAACGAGAATGGCGGGAGGCGCCAAAACTTTTTTGCCGTCGCTGGGACCCGCCTGTTTAGTCCGTGTTTTAGTTAAACCTAATCTGCTGCCACAACTCGTGGTACTTGTCCAAGCCGTCGCCCAAGTCGGCCTTTAGCGTGCAGTTGAGCGCCTGCTCGGGAGCGTACATCGGTTTTGTCGTGATGTATTGGATGGCCTGCGTGTTCACTACGCACGGATAGCGGAATTCATCGATGAAAAGCGCGTAGTTTTCCGGCCTATGGAAGAAGTTTATGAACTCGTTGGCCAATTCCGCGTGGGGCGCGTCCTTAAGGATGACCATGCAGTCAAGCGTGGCGGGGCTTCCTTCCGGCGGAATGAAAAAGTCAATCATTTCGTCCCAGCGCGTTTCGTCAACCTCGCCGTAAACGATTTCGGGGTAGCCTTGGCAAAGCCAAAAGTCTCCGTTGGCGAACGACTTTCCAAAGGCTTCCGCGTCAAATTTCACAAGGTTGGGCTTCCATTCGTTGTTCACAAGGTCAAAGGCTTTCTTTAGCTCGCCGTCGTCAAGGCTGTTCATGTCGTAGCCCAGGCTGAGCAAGGCGCTTCCAAAAACTTCGCGGGCGTCGTCCATCATTGTCGCGTGACCGGCAAAGCTGGGGTCGGCCAAAACGCCGTAGTCGCGGCTGTAGTATTCCGGCGCCTTCGCCTTGTTGACCATGATTCCTGTGGCGCTAAGGGCGTAAGGAACGCACCATTCCATCTGCGGGTCAAAGTCCATCATCTTTTTAACGCCGGGGTTGATCGCGTTTTCGTTTGTGATTTTTGATTTGTCGATCTTTTGCAACATTCCCTGCTTGATCATGATTGAAACAAAGTCGTTTGACGGAACCACGATGTCGTAGCCTTTTGCCCCTGCGCGAAGCTTTGAGTACATTTCCTCGCAGGTGGAATAGCTGTCAAGCTTGACTTTGCACTTAAATTCGCTTTCGAATTTTTCAATGACTTTTTGGGGCGTGTAGTAAGTCCAGTTGTAGAGGTAAAGAACTTGCTCGCTTTTGTTTGAGCAAGACGCCAAGAGCGCGCATGAAAAAAGCGCTCCGATGAACTTTGACAGATTTTTCATAAAGAAACTCCTTTTTATAGAATAGTGAATATCCAACCTCAATTATATTTTGGCGGCCTCAAACAGGCCGCTCCAGTTTTATGATACAGGCCCGCAAGCGAAGCGTCGCGGAAATCCGCTCGAACCAACGCTTGGGGTCTTGCGTTCGCAATTTACGAGCGGCATATGCCCGCAAGCGAAGCGCCGCTGTTAGTCCGTAAAGCGAATTCTTTGCCAGCGCTCGTTGTATTTGTCCAAGCCGTCGCCCAAGTCAATCTTAAGCTCGCAGTTGTTCATTTGGCTGGCCTCGTACATCGGCTTTTTTGTCATGTACTGGGCGGCTTCCAAATTCACAAAGCAGGGGAAGTTGAACGCGTCCAAGAATTTTGCGTAAACTTCCGGCCTATGGATGTAGTTGATGAATTCGTTGGCCAAGTCTGCGTGCTTTGAATCCTTTAGAATGCACATGCTGTCAAGGTAGCTCGCTCCGCCTTCGCGCGGAATGAAAAAGTCAATCGTTTCGTCCCATTTTTCTTCAGGAACTTCGCCGTAAATCACTTCCGCGTAGCCGTGGCAAAGCCAGAAGTCGCCGGAAGCGAAGGACTTTCCAAAACTCTCCGCGTCAAATTTCACTAGGTTGGGCTTCCATTCCTTTTCTATCAAGTTTTCGGCCGCGTCCAATTCAGCGTCGTCCAAAGAGTTCACTCCGTGTCCAAGGTGAACCAAGGCGTCTCCCATAACTTCGCGCATGTCGTCCATCATAGTGGCGTGTCCGGCAAAGCGCTTGTCGGAAAAAATTCCCCAATCGCGCGAATAGCCGCCGCTGACCTTTGTCTTGTTGACTGAAATTCCGGCCGCTCCAAAGTAGTAGGGAACCGCGTATTTCATGTCGGGATCGTAAGTCGCTTTTTCCAACACGCGCGGGTTGATGTGGTTTCTGTTCGTCAACTTGCTTTGGTCGATGGGGCGCAACATTCCCTGTTTTATCATTATTGAAACATAGTCTTGCGACGGAACAACGATGTCGTAGCCCTTGGCGCCGGCGCGAAGCTTTGAGTACATTTCCTCGTTGGAGGCGTAGGAGTCCACTTTTACGGAGCAGTTGAATTCTTTTTCAAAATCGCGCAAAACTTCGTCAGGAGTGTAGTAGGTCCAGTTGTAAAGGTACAAAATCCTGTCGTCCTTTTTTGAGCACGAGAACATGGCAAGGGCCGCTAAAACGGCGAGCGCCGCCGACGAAAGCTTTGAAAAAACTTTTTTCATAAGCAATTCCTTGTAAAGAAATTAAGTTTAAAAGCGCCTAGATACAGGCGCCTTTTTTATTCCGCTCAACGCGAAGAGGCTATGCTCTTAACGCTTTTGCGGAGTATTATTGTAACGAAACAAATCGCAATAATCAATACGAAAGAAAGCGCGTTGATCACCGGGCTTACGCCAAAGCGGATCATCGAGTAGACGTAAAGCGGAAGCGTGGTGCTGCCGGGGCCCGAGACCAAGAAAGTGATTACGTAGTCTTCCAAGCTCATCGTCACGCAATACGAGGGAAGCACCATCGAGTCGACCGGCCTCATCAAGATGGACTTTTGGACCTCGTTAGCTCCCAAGTCGTGGCTGGCTTCGATTATCGAATAGTCAAACTCGTCTATGCGCGCGCTTACCATAAGGTAAACGAATGGCATGCAGAAGGTGGTGTGCGCGATGAAAATTGTCATAAGGCCAAGGGACATCTTGATTCCGCTAAAGAAAATCAAGAGCGACACGCCCATGATCACTTCGGGCAAGACCATCGGCAAAAAGCTTGTGGTTTGGATGTAGCCGCGGCCCTTGAATTTATACCAAGTTATTCCTATGGCCGCCATCGTTCCCAAGACCGTTGCCACAAGCGATGAAACAATCGCCACAAAGACGCTGTTCCAAAGCGACGCCCACAAGTCGTTGGAGCCGAAAATAAGCTTTTCGTACCACACCAGCGAAAACCTTGTCCAAGTCGTGTCCTTGGCTTCGTTGAATGAATAGAAGACAATCACAAAAAGCGGCAGGAACAAAAAGGCCAGCGTCAAGGCTAGCGTCATGTTTGAAAAGCCAAAGGACACGGCGCGCTTTTTCCAAGAGCGCTTGGCGTGGCGCGTTGGCTCGGCCGGGCGCGCGGGCTTTGTGAACATCTTGAAGGGATTCTTTTTCATTTGGCGCCTCCAAGACTTTTGGCGATTATCGGACCGTTCATGTTGGCGGCTAAGTCTTCCTTGTTGGAAGATTTTTTAAGCGCCGCCTCGCTTTTGCTTGCCGAAAGCATCCACAAAATGGAAGCCATTGAGACAATCGTGATCACAAGGCTAAAGGCCGAGGCCAAAGGCCAGTTGCGCGCCTTTTGCACTTGGTCCACGATGATGTTTCCAAGCATGTAGCTGTCTTTTCCGCCCACCATTTGCGGAACTGTGTACTGGCCGAAAATCGGTATGAACGTGAAAATCAAGGCGCTCAAAATTCCGCTCTTGATTCCCGGGATCAAAACCTTTGTCATCGACTGGCTCTTTGTGGCCCCCAAGTCCCGCGCCGCTTCAAGCAGGCTAAAGTCAAAGCGGTCCACGCTGGTGAAGACCGGAAGAATCGCGTAGGGCAGGTACATGTAGACGCTGACCAATACAATCGCTCCCTTTGTGAACATGAACTTTCGCGGCGCAAAGTTGAGCGCCTTTAAAAAGCCGTTCAACATTCCGTTGTCGCCCAAAATCGTTATCCACGCGAAAATGCGTATCAGCGAATTTGTAAGGAAGGGAATGATTACCAAAATCAAAAAGAGCGTTTGATGGCGGCTTCTCGCTATGGCGTATCCGCACGGGAGCGCGATGGCGATGCACAAAAAGCTTGAAAGGCCTGATATGAAAAGCGTGCGCAAGAATATTTTTCCGTAGGCCGGGTCAAGCATTTGCTTGTAGGCTTTGAGCGTGAACTGGGCCACAACGCCGCCATAAACGTCGCGCTTCATGAACGAGTAGCAGACGATTATGACAATCGGCGCGATGAAAAAAATCGTGAACCACAAGCCCATGGGCCATGCGTAAAAGGGGCCGGGATTGGCTTTCTTAAAAGCCCTTGTTTCGGTGGAATTGTCTTTCATCGCGCTTCCTACTTTTCAATGTCTTCGACTAGGTAGGCGTCTTCGGCCGACCAAGAGACGTAGACTTGGTCCTTCCATTGGATGGCGGGACCGTTTTCCATGTAGTTGGTGTGCTGCTTGAAAATTTTCACGAGCGCGCCGTTTTCCAAGCGGACGTAGAACTTTGATTGGAAGCCGGAATAAATCGGCTCCTCGACGACGCCCTTGTAAACGTTGATGTCGGTGCGTCCGCCTGTGTCGGGCTCCTGCTTGGTGATGCGCACTTTTTCGGGGCGGATCGTGAAGGCCACCTTTTGTCCGGGCTCTGTGTGCTCGTAGTCGGTGACCATCATGTATTTGTCCAAGTTCTGCTGTTCCGCCGTGTCGGTGGAAAGAGACGCTTGCTTTCCAAGGGCGGGAACCTTGCAAGTGACCATCCAGTCGTCGTTGCCGTTGGGGTCCTTGTGCTCAACGCATTCCACGACTTCCGCCTCAAAGAGGTTTGTGTCGCCGATGAACTGCGCGACAAACTGCGTCGCCGGGCTTTCGTAAATTTCAAAGGGCGTTCCGACCTGCAATACGTGGCCGGAATTCATTACCGCTATTCTGTCGCTGACCGAAAGCGCTTCGCTCTGGTCGTGGGTCACGTAAATGAAAGTGATTCCGATTTTGTCGTGGATCGCGTCCAAGTCAAGCAAGAGGTTGGCGCGAAGCTTGGCGTCAAGCGCGCTAAGGGGCTCGTCGAGCAAAAGCACTTTTGGCTCGTTTATCAGGGCGCGGGCTATGGCGACGCGCTGCTTTTGGCCGCCCGAAAGCTGGTTGGGCTTTTTTTGCATGTGGGCTTCAAGCTGAACCAAGCGCAGGTATTGCTTTACTTTTTGGTCGATTTCTTCTTTTGGCGCCTTTTTAAGCCGCAAGGGGAAGGCCACGTTTTCGTAGACCGTAAGGTGCGGGAAGAGCGCGTAGTTTTGAAACACGGTGTTCGACTGCCGCTTGTTGGCGGCCAACGGAATGACGTTCTTGTCGTCGAACAAAACAACGCCTTCGTCGGGAAATTCAAAACCCGCTATGATGCGCAAGAGCGTTGTCTTTCCGCATCCCGAAGGTCCAAGCAGCGAGAAAAACTCGCCGGGCTTAATCGTAAAGTTGATGTCGTCAAGCGCGACAAAATCGCCGAAACGCTTGCTGACATGGTCGATTGTAACTTGACTGCCTTTCAAAGCCACGAGCCTCTGTATGTCTTAATATTCGCCGCCATAGTCAGGCGGCTTAACGCCGTAAAAACGCATAAGGCATAGAATGATGTTATTGCGCCTCTTTGTCAATAGGAATTTTGAAAAAAAAATTGAATTTAATTTTTATTGTTTAGAAAATCCATTATACTTTTTTCTAATTCTTCACTGCTTTTTCCAGACATTAGATTTTCTGCCCAAGTTCTGCCTGGATGGAGCGTGTCCCAAGGGGAACGCTGTTGCTTTCCTCGTCCTTTTCCTGGGTCGTGGTTGCCAAATCCGTCAAGAACATTGTTCCATAGAGGCTTTGTTTGTTGTATCAACACTGATTCCCCAAGTGGAATCCAAATGTCGTCCACTATAAGATAACGGCAAAAAAAGTCCTTTATGTCTAGATTTGAAACGGATTCTATTGATTTTCTGTGTTCATTTAGTCTTTTATATAAATCGTGTCCTGACAACGAGTCTAAAATCATATTGCCTTTTCTGGCCCCTTGAGGCACGGCTTTTCCTGCGTAAATCGGCTGGCAAAAAGAGCTTCTGTTTTTTTCAGCGATTTTTTTGTATAGCGGAAAGGAACCAGTGTAATATATGGCGTACACGCCAGCTCCTATAAAGTCATTTAATTCTGCCATTGGAATGATTGGCTGCGTGAGTATTGCTGACGAAACGCTTTTTCCTATGTTCGCTTTGTCAAGCGGATTGAATACTTTGTTTTCGCTCATTTTTCAATGTCCTCGTCACTGAATCGATTACGATTTTTCCAAGCTTTACAGGCACCGCATTTCCAATTTGTCTCATGCTTTCTGTCCATGAACAGGGAAAAATATAATTGTCTGGGAATGTTTGAATTCGCGCCGCTTCCCTGGTTGTGTAATACCGCGTTCTTCCGTCGTCAAGAATAATCATGTTTTCACCTCCAGGCACGCCATGCGCGCCTGCTTTTATGGTTTTTGACGGTTCGTCTAAAACGCTTCCCGTGTGTCCCTCGTATGCGCGCGCTTCGCCTTGAAAAACATGGTTTGGCACAGATTCTGTTTCGTTTGGCTTTGGGAGGCCTATAAGCGCGTCACGCACTGTGAGCCACGGTTTTTTTGATGAGTCATAGCAAAGTACCGGCGTGTAATCTTTGGGCTTGACTTTCTTTAGGGAATGTCTTTCCCAATACTCACCTGTGCAGAATTTTTCATATTCAAGGGCTTCCTTTGAATGTGTGGGTTCTGGGAATGTCCAATTCCCCTTTTCGTCATTCCTGAAGCCGACTATGAACACTCTCTCTCTCTTTTGTGGAATTCCATAATCTGCCGCGTTGACCAAACGAAAAACGACGTTGTATTTTAGACCGTCATAGTGGCAGCCGCTCGTGTGGTGGCATTCAAGCTCGGCAAGGTGTTCTTCCCATGTTTGAGAATGTCTTCTTTGAATTTCAGGATATGTGAGTTGCAATATGATATAGTTAAAATATAGAGAAAAATTTTTTCTTAAAAGGCCGCGTACATTTTCGAATACAAAAGCTTTTGGTTTGATTTCTAAAAGGGCTCGAACAGCCTGTGGAAACATGTCTCTTGAATCATTGTTTGCTTTCGATTTGCCTCCAATGGAGAATGGTTGACAAGGCGGACCGCCTGAAAGCAAATCTATTTTTTCTTCGTATTGTGAAAAATTTACATCCTTTATGTCGCCGTTAAAAATAGCGCTATTAGAATTAACCTTTAACGATTTGCTATTGAATCTTAGTGTTTGGGCTGAATCCTTGTTCCATTCAACAAGAAAAGCGTGCTTTAATCCTGCTTGAACTCCCGCAAGAGCAAGTCCGCCGCCTCCTGCAAATAACTCTATAGAATTCAATTGCGACCTCCCTTTCTACTGTTACATTTTATCATATTTCTCAATTTTTTTCTACATTATCCTGCTCAAAAGCATGAACAAAATCGTGCCGCCAAAGATGCTTGCCATTGAGTTGCGCTTCCACAAGTGGAGGCCGACGGTGGCGGCGATGGCGATAAAATAGGGGGCGCCGTAGGGGCGCTCGGCGTAGTCGATGTCCTTGAGGCAATAGACAATCAGCGTGGCGATTATCAGGGGCGGAATGCATTTTTCCACAAAGCGGAGGGCGGCGGGCGGCTCCCGCTTGGAAAAAATAAAGAAGGGGGCGCCCCGGTAGAAGAACAAGAGAACGGTTGTGAGGACGATTGTAAGGGCTACGACCAGATTGTAGTTCATTGCAAGCCCCCTTGGCCCAAGGCGTTTTGGCTCTTGCCGCCGTTTTCCGCCAAAGCCGCCGCTTGGGACCCGCCCGGCGCAGTTTTGGGCTTGGAAAGATTTTTGGCCAAGGCCAGCGCGGTGATTCCGACCGAAAGAGAAAGCAATAGCATGTTGCCTTGCGGAAGAATTCCAAGCCGCTCCAAGACGGCCGCGGCCACGGACGAGGCGATTCCAATCGCGGGCGGCAAAAAGTCCTTGCTTGCCAGTATTTGTTCCGTCAAAATCACGCAAAAGAGCGCGGTAAGGGCAAAGTCCACGCCCTCAAAAGAAAAGTTTATCAGGCTTCCGGCGACACCGCCGATTATCGCTCCCAAAGTCCAGTAAAAAAGGTCCAGCGCGGCGATGGCCGAATAAAAAGGCCCTGGCTTTTGGCCGGCCGGAGCGTCAACCGAGCAAAGGACCGCGTAGGTCTCGTCGGTCAAGGCGTAAATCAAAAAGGCTTTCCATTTTCCAACGCCCTTGAATTTTGTCAAAAGCGACAGGCCGTAAAAAATGTGGCGGATTCCGACCAGGACTTGGACCAGCATTATTTGCGCCAAGCCCGCTCCCGCCGCGAACATTCCGATGGCGATGTACTGGCCCGTTCCTGTGTACATAGTGACGCTCATAAGCGGCGCCAGCCACCAAGGATAGCCCGCCTGCGCGACCATAAGGCCAAAGGGAATGCCGATGGACACGTAGCCAAAGAATATGGGGGAGGTGATTTTTAAAATTTTCGCGAAGTCTGACTTTTCCATTTTATGCGCCGCTTACTTTTTTTTGTTCACGGCTTGGACAAAGCGCAAGAAGGCTTCTTTTCCGGCTTGGCCGCGCTTGTAGACTCCCGCGTGCTCCAAGACTTTGGAAAATACGATTCCGATTTCCTTGCGAAGAATTTTGTCAGCGTTGTCCTTTGTGAACTTGTACTTGCGCTTTAGCTCGGCGGCCCATTCGGCGTGCTTGGCCAAAAGTTCGTCGCCCGAGATGTCCGTTCCTGCAACAAGCGCGTCTGAAAGCGCGGCCATTTCTGTTTTTAGGCGCGACGGCAAGACCGCCAAGCCCATGACTTCTATAAGGCCGATGTTTTCCTTTTTTATGTGGTGGAGCTCGGCGTGCGGATGGTAGACTCCAAGCGGATGCTCGGCTGTCGTTATGTTGTTTCGCAAAACCAAGTCCAGCTCGTAAAGCTCGCCGCGCCGTCGCGCGATGGGAGTTATAGTGTTGTGGGGCGTTCCGTCTGTTTTGGCGAATACAAATGCCGCCTTGTCTGTGTAAGATCTCCAGGCCTTGAGAATCTTTTCGGCCAAGTCTGCGAGCGGCTCCTTTTTGTCGCAGTCCAAGCGGATCACGCTCATCGGCCACTTTACGATTCCGCCTTTGACTGAAGGAAAGCCCGCGAATTTAATCGGCGTTTCTACCGGAGCCTTTGCCATCGCGAACTCGTAGGCGCCGCCCTGAAAGTGGTCGTGCGTCAAAATTGAGCCGCCTACAATCGGAAGGTCGGCGTTGCTTCCCAAAGTGTAATGCGGGAACTGCGTCACAAAGTCCAAAAGGCGCTCGAAAGTCGCGCGGCAAATTTTCATCGGAACGTGCTTTTGGTTGAAGACTATGCAGTGCTCGTTGTAGTAAACGTAGGGGGAATATTGGAAGCCCCAAGCCTCGCCGTTAAGCGTTAGCGGAATGATTCTGTGGTTTTGCCGCGCCGGGTGGTTTAAGCGGCCTGCGTAGCCTTCGTTTTGCGGGCAAAGGAGGCACTTGGGGTAGCCCGACTGCTTGGCCAGCTTCGCCGCAGCGATGGCCTTGGGGTCTTTTTCGGGCTTTGAAAGGTTTATCGTGATGTCAAGAGCGCCGTAGGGCGTGGCCGCCTTCCACTTTAAGTCCTTGCAAACGCGGTAGCGGCGGATGTAGTCTGTGTCCTGAGAGAATTTGTAAAACCAGTCCGTCGCCTTTTGCGGGGCAAAGTCCGAGCGCAGCGTCTCAAAAATTTCTATGACGTCCGACGGCGGCGGAACCAAGATGCCCATGATTTTTGTGTCGAACAAATCGCGCGAGGCCGTTCCGCTGTCTTCAAAAATATTGTTGGCGGCGGCCCAGTCCAAAAGCTCCTTTAGAATGTTTTCCAAGTCAGAGACGCGGACCGTTGGCAGCTTTTCCGCGTCCTCAAAGCCGTCCAAGCGGAAGAGTTCCAAAAGACGGTTTTGCGTGTATGTGATGTCCTCTTTTGCGATAAGGCCTGTCTTGAGGGCGTAAGAGACAAGTCGGTTGATGTTTTGATAGATGGTCATGGCGCCATTATACAACGCTTCGCATTGTTTTGCTAGTGGTATGATTTACCGGCCGCAGCCGCGACTGGGAGCATTTTTTGTTATTGAATTCATATTGCGCTTGCTCTGCGCTTCCGCTGGCAAAATCGCGCGAAGCGCGGTATTGCCAGTAGCCCGCGCGAGCGGGCAAATAAATGCTTCCGCTAGCAAAACTGCGCGAAGCGCGGTATTGCCAGTAGCCCGCGCGAGCGGGCAAATAAATATTTCCGCTAGCAAAAACGAGCGAAGCTCGTTATAATGGTCTGCATGAAAAAGCTTTTTCTTTTTTTCGCGCTTTGCTTTTTTTTCGCCGCCATTCTGTCCGCGCAAAATTTTTCAGTCCGCTTTGAGATGGACCCGCGCTTGGACAAAAGCCTTTTTTCTTTGGCGGAACTTCCAGCCGAGCCCTTCATGCGCTCAGCTCTTTTGGCGAGCGGCGCCGGCCAAGAAGAAACGGAACGACATTTAAAAGCCCTTGAAGCCTTGCGGCAGGAACTTTCGGCGCGCCTAAATTCCCTGCAAAGCGAGGAAGAAAAGGCCGACGCGATTTTGTTTTTCATCTACGAAAAGCTTCTTTCTAAATACGACTTTTACCAAACGCGCGTGGACTTGGCCCTTGAAAGCGGCGTGTACAACTGCGTCTCTTCCGCGATAATATTCATGTTTTTTTGCAAGGCCGCGGGAATTCCCGTCGTAGCTAACGAAACGCCCCGGCACGCATTTTGCTCAATCTTTCAAGACGGCCAGGCTATCGACGTTGAGACCACAAACCCCTACGGCGTGAATCCGGGCAAAAAGCGCGGCCAAAATTTGGGCGGCGGAAAAAGCCAGTGGATAACGGTTCCCGCAAAGAATTACTCCGGCCGCCGCCAAGTGGACGACAGGAGAACTGTCGCGATGGTTTACAACAACCGCATTTCCCAGCTCCAGCGCAAAAAGCAAGACGCCCAAACGGTGGGGCTTGCCGTGGACGCCTACGAGCTTCAAGGACATTCCGCCGTCTCGCGGAACGACCTTGAGCTTTGCGTGGGTAACGTTTCCGCCCTTTTGACGCGGGAAGGGCGCGAAGAGGAGGCCGTGGCATTTTTGCGCAAGGCGCAGGAAGCTTTTGGCTCTTGCGACAGTTGGACAAAGAAAATTTCCAACAACTACTACAATTGGGCCTTGAAAAAAATCAAGACCGAAGGCCTTGAGGAAAGCTGGGCCTTCCTTGATGAAAACAAGGAAAATTTTTCGCAAAAGGATTTTGCGGAACTTAAGGAAGCCGCCTGCTTGACGGCGGCGGCATCGGCGGCAGGCAAAAGGGATTGGAAGGCCGCCATCGCCATCGTGGACCAAGGCCTAAAGGAGCTTGGCCAAAGCAAGCGCCTTCAAAACAGCAAAAGCGCATATCAGCAAAACGTCGCGATTGACTTTCACAACGCCGCCGCCGACTTGTTCAACGCCGGAAAAAAGGACGAGGCGCTGGAAAAAATCAAGGAAGGCCTTGCCGAAATGCCGGACAACAAAATTCTTTTAAATGATTTGTCCAAAATGTCAAATTAAAAAGGCGATGACTTGCCAAGCGTGAATTTTCTTTTTGACAAAAGGCGCCGTTTGTTTTATAATTGAAAGAATGAAAAGCGAAAAGACTAGAATAGGCCTTTTGATAAACGACACCAACTCGGATTACGTCAAGGAAATTCTTGAAGGAGCCAGTTCATATTGCGAAGAAAAAAAAAATATCGCTTTTCATATTCAACATCGGCGAGCTGAATTTTTCTTACCATCCGTTTGACTATCAGCACAGGGTTTTGACGCAGTTTTGCAACAAGGCCAACATCGACGGCCTTATAGTTTGTTCGGCGGTTTTGGCCACCCACAGCGAAAAGGCTTGGTTTGAGAATTTTTTAAACGGCTTCGGCAACATTCCGATTGTCTGCATCGGCTCAAAGGTTTCGGGCCGTCCCTGCATCCTTTGCGATTCCAAGCCCGGCATTCAGGCTGTATTGGAAGACTTGGCGGACCGGCAGGAGTTGAGGCGCTTTTGCGTGCTTGGAAAAATTCCCGGCTCCCGCGACGCTCAGGAAAGAATGGACGTGATAGTCGATTTTCTAAAAAAAAGGGGAATCCGCTTTGACGACCGATTTGTCATAGAGGGAAATTTCACATACGACAAGGCCATGGACGGACTAAAGTCCTATTGGGAGCAAAACGGCTCGCTTGACTTTGACGCGATAGTCGCGCTCAACGACGACATGGCCTTTGCCGCCTTGGACTTTTGCGAAAGCAAAAAGATAAAGGTTCCCGACCAAATCCGCGTCGCGGGCTTTGACGACGTTCTTAGGGCCCGCTATTCCAAGCCGCCCTTGACCACCGTGAGCCAAGACCTTGCCGGACAGGGAAAGGCCGCCGTTGAATGTCTGCTAGAAATGCTTGCCAAAAAGCGGGTTCCCGCCGAAATTTCCGTAAAGTCAACGCCGGTCTTTAGGGAATCGGGCGGCTCCGGCTTTAAGTCGGATTCCCAGCAAAAAAATTCGGGCCGCGGCTCGGCCACCGAATGGCTTGAAAAAAAGAACCAGCTTTATGTCCTGAACGACTTTTTGATTTCAGGCCAAACGCGGCTCAACTTGCCAAAATTGAGAAAATTTTTTAAGGAAAACATCGAGCGCTTTGACATCAGCGCCGCGGCTCTTTGCATTTACGAGCAGCCCTTTTACCTTAGCGCGTCGGCGGAGGAATTTACCTTGCCGGACAAGGCTTTTGTTTATTCCTCGTTTGACAATGGAAAGAACTATTCTCAAAACTTGAACACGGAGCCGATTGCCTTTAATCCAAGGGAGACCATGCTTCCTCCTGACCTTTTGGACTTGTCGGAGGGAAAGTACTTCATCACGATCCTTTCAAAATGCGAAAACCAATACGGCTACTTGGTCTTTAGGGGAGGCGAATGCGAGCCTTTGGTTTATTCGATGATGTCGGAAAACTTTGCCCGTCTTGTGAGCGACGCTTGGGAAGCCTCCAAGGCCGAAAAGGCGGCCAGAATTCAGCAGGAACGCGCGGCCAAGCTTAACTTGATTTCAAAGACCGACGAGTTGACCGGCCTTTTGAACAGGCGCGGCTTTATGGAGCTGGGCCAGCAGACTATAGACATCGCCACTGTCCTAAAACAAGGCGGCATGGTGATTTTCG
>ONET01000027.1 GCA_900316905.1 uncultured Treponema sp. | reverse complement strand
CGTAGGCCGCGATCCTGTCGGCCACGCAAAGCTTCTTGAACATTCCCCACGCGAAAAGCTTTAGTCCGTCCGTCGCGCTGCCGTAGTCAAAGCGGTGGGCTTCCTTGAATTGCGGAATCAAGTTTCCCGCGCGTTGTATCGGGCCGCTTGAGACGACGGGAAAAAAGCTTACGAAAAGCGCGACGTTCAAAAGCGAGCGCTCCGGCTCGAATTTCTTTTTGAAGCAGTCGGCGATGTAGCTTAGGCTTTGGAAGGTGAAGAAGGAAATCCCCAGGGGAAAGATTATGTCGGGATGAAGTTCGCGCGGCGCGTACTTGAAGAACAGGAGCGGCGCGAGGCACGCGGCGGAAAGCGCGAAAAGGCGAAGGCGCCTATACCCCCCCCCTATACAAAATGACAGTCCGCCAAAATATGAGACCGCGACCGCGTAAGCCAAAAAGGGAACGAAGCGCAGGTCCGCCCAAGCGTAGAAGACAAGGCTCGCCGCCAACAAAAGAATTCTCTGCGCGAGCGGGGCGTCCTTAAAAAAACGCGCCGCCAAATGGTAAAGGCAAACGAACGCAAAAAAGAAAATCGCGAAAGTCAGGGAAATGAAAGACATAAGGCTCCTTGCAAGCGCGAAAAAACGCTTTAGGAATTATAGCGCAAAAAGTCTTCCTTCAACAATCCCATAACGCAAAGGTTGTAAACAACGCCGTCCTTTACAAAGCCGTTCAACTTTTTTCCTTCGCGCTTAAAGCCAGCCTTTTCCATAACGCGGCCGGAGGCGGCGTTTGGTTCGCAGTAGAGGCCTGTGATTCGGATTATGTCCAGCTGTTCAAAGGCAAGGCCGCAGACAAGGCGCGCGGCTTGGGTCATGATTCCCTTGGACCAAAAATCCGTCGCAAGAAAATATCCGATCTCAGCGTCGCCCCGATACTTTTGGTCTTTTTCCACGGAAACTTGGCCAACCAATTTTCCGTCGGCGTAAACCGCGCGCCACACGCCTTCCTTTCCGTCGTTTTTTGAAAGCATGTCTATCCACCAGTCCGCGTCTTTTTCCGTGTAAGGATGCGGAAGGCGGTCGGACAAATATTTTCTGTCAACGGAATTGCAGAGCGCGACAAAGTCCGCCTTGTTTTCTTGCGTGATTTTTTTGAGTTCTACTTTCATATATTTTTTCGGAACTTAATCAATGCCCAAGACTTTGTAGTCTTGCGCCTCTACGGCGGCTTTGAGCGCGTCGTCTGCAACGTCGGCGGAAAGCTCGACTACGGCCTGGCCTTTTTCGTGGTCGGCGTTTGCCGAAGCGACTCCGGGAACGGCTTCAAGCGCCTTCTTGACGCGCGCGTCGCAATGGCTGCACATCAAGCCTTCGATTTTGATTGTCTTCTTCATATTTTTCTCCTTGCCGGCATTGCGGCTGTCCGTTTTAAAAAAGTTAAGGCGCAGCGCGTTTGTGACGACGCAAAAGCTCGAAAGGCTCATCGCCGCCGCGCCGAACATCGGGTTAAGCTTCCAGCCCAAAAGCCAAATCCAAGCGCCGGCCGCCAAAGGGATTCCAAGCGCGTTGTAAAAAAAGGCCCAGAACAAATTTTGCTTTATGTTGCGCAAGGCGGCGCGGCTTAGGCGGATTGCAGTGGCGACGCCGGCCAAAGAATTTTTTGCAAGAACGATGTCCGCCGCGTCAATCGCGACATCCGTTCCGGCGCCGATGGCGATTCCAACGTCGGCGGCGGTAAGGGCGACCGCGTCGTTTATTCCGTCGCCAACCATCGCGACCTTGCCTTCTTTTTTTAGGCTTTCAATCGCCGCCGCCTTTTGGCCGGGAAGGAGGCCCGCGAGCGTTTGGTCAACGCCGGCCAAACGCGCCAGATAGTCGGCGGTCTTTTGGTTGTCGCCTGTAAGCATGACGGTTTTAATTCCAAGCGAGCGGAGCTGTCCGATAGCCGCGGCCGAGTCTTCTTTTATGGTGTCGGAAACCGCGATTACGCCAAGAAGCTTTTTTCCGCGCGCGAAGGCAAGCGGCGTTTTTCCTTGCGCAGAAAATTCTTGGGCGGCCTTTGTCGCGGCGGAATTTTGGCCTTGCAAAAGTTCCGTCACAAAAGCGACGCTTCCGGCAAGCAATTCTTGGCCGTCAGACGAAAGAGCCTTTACGCCGTGGCCGGCCAGCGCCATAAAGTTTGTGACAGGCCGCGCGGCTAGTCCCGACTCTTTTGCGTAAGACAAAATCGCCTTAGAAAGAGGGTGCTCGCTCTTTTGCTCAACGTCAAGCGCGGCCTCAAGCAATTCCCGTTCTTCAACGCCTTGGGCGCAAAAGATGTCGGTCACGCGCGGCTGGCCTTGGGTTATCGTTCCGGTCTTGTCCAAAGCGGCGACTTTTATCTTTCCGGCCTCTTCCAAAGCGGCGGCGGTCTTGAACAATATTCCGTTTTTTGCCGCGACTCCGTTGGCCACCATAATCGCGACCGGCGTGGCCAAGCCCAACGCGCAAGGGCAGCTTATGACCAAAACGCTAATCGCGCGGGCGAGCGAAAATCCAAAATCTTTTCCCGCAAAAAGCCACGCCGCAAGGGTTGCCGCCGCAATAGCGATTACCGCAGGAACAAACACGCCCGAAACTTTGTCGGCGATTTTTTGCGCCGGAGCCTTTGTCGCCGCCGCGCCTTCGACCATTTTTATTATTTGGCTTATCGTAGTGTCCTGGCCTACCCTAGTCGCCCGGCACTTTAAAAAGCCCGCTTGGTTCAAGGTTCCGCCAGTGACTTTGTCGCCCGCCTTTTTGTCAACAGCAAGGCTTTCGCCTGTCAAGGCTGACTCGTCAACCGCTCCGCTTCCTTCCAAAACAATTCCGTCAACAGGAAGGCTCTGGCCCGGGCGGACTACAAAAATGTCTCCGCTTTTGACTTCTTCTATTGGAACGGCAATCTCCGTTCCGTCCTTAACAAGCGTCGCGACTTTTGGCGAAAGCTTCATCAAGGCCTTCAGCGCGTTTGTCGTCTTTCCTTTGGAACGGGCTTCAAGCAGCTTTCCGACCGTTATCAAGGCAAGAATCATCGCGGCGCCTTCAAAGTAAAGGTCATGCAAAAGCTCATGGGCCGCTTGTCCGCCAAGCGCCGAATGTGGGCTTGCGGCCACGGCGGTCATCTTGAACAAAACGGCGGCGCTGTAAACAAAGCTGGCTCCGCTTCCGAGCGCGACAAGGCTGTCCATGTTGGGGCCGCCGCGAAAAAGCGAGCCGATTCCGCCTATAAAAAATTTTTGGTTTATCACAAGAACGGCAGCTGACAAAAGCAATTGCGCAAGCCCTATCGCAAGCGGATTTTGCTCCAAGAATTTTGGGAGCGGAAAGCCCAGCATCGCGCGGCCCATAGAAAGATACATTAACGGAAGCAAAAACGCGAGCGAAAAACAAAGGCGCTTTAAAAGCGCGGGGCTTTGCGCGTCGGAAAGCTCGTCGGATTCTTGCGCGGCGCTTTTTGGGCCTGCCAGCATTCCGCCAGAGGCGGAAGCAGTTCCGCCTGAGCGCTTCAATTCCGCTCCGTAGCCCGCCGCGACAACGGCCTCCACCACTTTTTGGGAGTCGGCCGTTCCTTCCACGCCCATGGAATTTGTCAAAAGGTTCACGGCGCACGAAGAGACGCCCTCGACTTTTTTAACGGCCTTCTCCACGCGCGCGGCGCAGGCGGCGCAAGACATTCCTGTAACGCGATACTGTTCCATATTTTTAAATATAACATAAAAAAAGATTAGCGTCCACTAACCGCCGCAATTTTGGTCTTGCGAGTGGTCTTGATTTTGGTCTTGCGACTGGCCTTGATTTTGGTCCTGCGTCCGGCCTTGGACAAAAAAAGGACGGCGCGCGGCCGTCCTCGTTCAGCATACTTTTATAAATGGAGAAAAAGTTTACTTTGCCTCAACGCTCTTGAAAGTGACTGTAGCAGTGTGGCGCTCTTCATAAACAGTGTTGTAAATGTCAATGTCAAGGTCAGGGTTGCTGATCGGCTTTACAAATCTGTAAGTGCGGTTTTTGGCGGGACATTCAAATGTGATTACTGCTCCGTTTGTAACGGTGAATTCCTGGTTGAAATTCTTAACGTTGTTCTTTGTGAACGTGTAGTAAACGTTTCCCGTAGAGGCGTCAACAAGCTTGGCAAGAGAAGTGGCGTTGGCGTTTACAGAAAGAACCCAGTTGCAGTCATACTTTTTGTCGTACCATGTTCCCTGCAACGACTGCGGAACTTCTTCGCGGGCTGATTCAGCGGCGGCCATTGCGTCAGAGACGGCGTCCTGAGCGAAAGCTCCGGCAACGGCGATTGCGGCTACGGCAAAAGCGATCAAAAATTTTTTCATTTGGAACCTCCATTAAATTCCATATTGAATTGTTTATGAAAATGATATAACATTTCAATAAATCTTTCAAGCGGAAATTTGATGGAACTTGTATTTTTAATTTTAGGAATCGTCATTCTCATAATCGCGCTTTCGTACTTTGCCTTCCGCAAAAAAGACGGACAAAAGCCGCAAACGCAAAACGCCAAGCGCGGAGCCGTCAACTGTCCTATGTGCGGCTCGCCATTGCTTAACGGCCAAAATATGTTCAGCAAAGTTTTTAGGCCGATGAACGTTCCGGACCAGCGCTGCATAATCACCGGCTGCCCAAACTGCTATCCGCTTTGCCAACCCGGAATCAAGCGCGTTTGTCCTGTCTGCAAAAAAACAGTTCCGCAAGACGGACACTTGGTGGCGCGACTGTTCAACAAAACAAACGAAAAAAAACACGTGATGATAGTAGGCTGCTCTTCTTGCCTTAAAAACGAAGTCAAATAACGCGGCCCAAAACGAGCTCAAGGAGACAACATGGATTTGGATTATTTGCTTTTTTTGCAAGAAATTCGGCAAAGCCTTCCGCCTTGCGTCGAACACTTTTTCGCGACGCTGTCCGCGATAAACGTGCACCCTCTTTTGTTCACAATTCCGTTCATAATTTATTGGTGCGTCGACAAGCGGCGCGGACAAATTCTTTTGACGGCGGTTTGGCTTGGAAACATTTTAAACTCATTCGCAAAGCTTTCCGTCTGCTGCTATCGCCCTTGGATTAGGAACGAGGCGATTGTTCCGGCGCGGCGGGCGATTCCAGGCGCAACTGGATATTCATTCCCCAGCGGACACACGGCGACCGCAGTGACGGTTTTTGGAACGCTTGGCTGGCTTTACAAAAAAGAATCCAAGCTTTTGCTCGCCTTCTGCGCCATGGTCATAGCGCTAATGGCGTTTTCAAGAAACTTTCTTTGCGTGCACACTTTTCAAGACGTTGTCTTTGGCCTTGCCGTCGGAATTTTGTCAATGTTCATCGCGTGCAAATTTGTCGCATGGTCGGAAAAAAACACGGACAAAGATCTTAAGGTTTTGCTTTTTGTCTTGGGAACTGTCGCGCTTGTCTTTGCCTACTTCGCCCTAAAAAATTATCCGCGCGACTACATGGAAAACGGAGAGCTTTTGGTTGACCCCAAAAAAATGATGAAAGGCGGCCTTAAGGCTTGCGGCTATGTCGCGGCTCTTGCTACAAGCTGGTACCTAGAGCGGCGCTTTATAAAATTTTCCATGAATGTTTCCGTCCCGGAAAAAATTTGCCGCGCGCTTGCCGGCTGCGCCTTTATGGGAATCTTCAACTTTTGCCTTAACCCGCTCATAACAGGCGGCATGAACTTTTACTTAAAGAATTTCATCAAGGGATGCTTGACTGTTTTTCCCGGGGCCTTGTTCGCGCCACTTGTCTTTATTCCGCTTCACGCGCTCTTTAAAAAGAAAAGCTCTGACTGACATAAAAAAAGACGTTCAGCTTGCTGAACGCCTATTGGGCCATGCGTCGCTTTGCGTCGTTTGGCTATAGGAAGTGATATAAAAATAGGCGTTCAGCATGCTGAACGCCTATTGGGCCATCTAAGATTTGAACTTAGGACCAAAGGATTATGAGTCCTCTGCTCTAACCGCTGAGCTAATGGCCCGAAAAATGTTCTAAGATATTAACAAATTTTTTGACTTTAGTCAATCAGCTCTGGCCGCGCGTTGCAGGAACGGCAGGGCGCGACGCTTGCGGCTTGGCTTGGCTCGTGATACAATGCGCTTATGAGCGCGCTTTTCTTTGGCCTGGCCCTGCCGTTTTTGGGAACGACGCTCGGGGCCGCGACGGTTTTCTTTTTAAAAGGCAAGATGAACGACAGCCTTGAGCGGGGCCTTTTGGGCTTTGCCGCGGGCGTCATGGTGGCGGCCAGCGTTTGGTCGCTTTTGATTCCAGCGATGGACATGTCGGCTTCTTTGGGCCGCCTTGCCTTCGCGCCCGCCTTGGCGGGATTCGCGGCGGGAATCGCCTTTTTGTTTTTGCTTGACAAAATCACTCCGCACTTGCACGCGATGGCTCAAAAGCCCGAAGGTCCCGCCGCGTCGATAAGCCGCACGACGATGCTTTTCTTCGCCGTCACCCTGCACAACATTCCTGAGGGCATGGCCGTCGGCGTGGCATTGGCAAGCTTTTTAAACGGAGGAGCGGCGATAAGCGCTGCGGGCTCTTTTGCCCTGGCGCTTGGAATCGCAATCCAAAATTTTCCAGAAGGCGCGATCGTTTCGATGCCGCTTTTAAGCGAGGGAAAAGGCAAAGGAAAAGCCTTTTTGTTTGGAACCCTTTCGGGCGCGGTTGAGCCAATCGCCGCCGCCCTTACGATTTTGCTCACGGCGCTCTTGCTTCCATTTTTGCCCTACATGCTTTCTTTCGCGGCGGGCGCGATGGTTTACGTTGTCATCGAGGAACTTGTTCCCCAAGCCGTCCGCGACGAAAAGACCGACATTTGCGCGATAACGTTCGCCGCGGGCTTCGCGCTGATGATGGTCCTTGACGTGGCGCTGGGGTAAGGGGAAACGAACTAATCCCAAATTCTTTTTGTATTCTTATAAATAAAATCCGCCGCCATGTCGTCTATGGCTTCTTTTGAGTCAATATCTTGATTTTCCAAAGCCATGTTCAGATTTACGCCAAGAATTATTTCTTCCGCTTTTTTTTGAGCCTGAGTTTGAACAATGTTTTGGAACGTTGATTTTGGCTTGAAGTAATACACAAAGTCGCAGTTCATTGCGTTTGCGACTTTTTTCATTGTGCTCAATTTCAAGTTTTCTTCGTTGGCTTCCATCTTGGCAACTCGCGGCTGTGTGACTCCAAGCCGTTTTGCAAGCTGAACCGCGGTCATTCCGATTGCTTCGCGAACGGAATTTATCCAGCTGGCGCCCTTGGGAATGACATTTTTTGCGTCCGAAAGCGAGGAAGTTTTTTTGTCCAAAGCCCTGATTTGCATTATTCTGGCGTTCATTTTATAACCTATAAGTAATGAAATTAATTATATTATATGATGTTTTTATTATAAAATCAACTATTTTTTATAATATTTAGGTTATGGTTTGTGCTAAAAATTTGCCGTCTAGCGGATTTTTCACTATATTTATAATCGTGATTGTAAAAGTGACTTTTGGCGGACCGCGTTGCGCGGCCAGAAAAAGACGGCTTGCAAAAGCTAAGGACTATCTTGCAAGCAAAGCGCTACAGTCCGCGCGCGCAGGAATGCTACGAGCGCTGGACAAAAGACTTTTTGCGCTTGTACGGCAATTGCGGCGAACGTCTTGGCCTAAAGTATATCAACGGCTTTCTTTCGTATCTTGCTGTAAAGAAAAACGCCAGCTGCCACACCTTTAGGCATTCCTTTGCGACGCACATGCTGGAGAACGGCTATGACATCCGCACAGTCCAGGAACTTTTGGGCCACAGCGACGTCCGCACGACAATGATTTACACGCACGCCCTGAACCGCGGCGCGAAAGATGTGGTCAGCCCGCTTGACGGAATATTAGGCGGCGATAAGTCAGCGCGTTAGACGGAACGGCATAATACGCTATACAAAATTCCTAATTCGTGGTAATATGGGGAATAGGATGTCCTGTAGTGAATCTTATGCGGCAATTATTGCAGCATAAGAGGATTATTGTGGATGCGGAGAATGTTTGTTATGTGGACGCCCGCACTGGGGCGCAGGAAAGAAGAATGGAAATTGATTACACTTTTTATGCGAAAGAGATAATCTCGGAAATGGTATCTCGTATATTGGATACTAATTTAGTTGAAAAATCAATTTCGTATAGTGAATTAGCAAATGACATAAAATTTCCCGAACCCTATCAAGGAAGTTTATTTTCTGGAAACATCGGAAGAACGCTTGGAGTAGTTGGAGAATTATTAGAAAGTGTAAAAATAAAAGATTGGAATCAACCCATTCCTATCTTGCAATCAATGATAATAAGTAAAACGACTGGTTTGCCCTCATACGGGTTACGAGCTTTCGTTCCTGGATATGATAACCTCCCCAAAAATGAACAAAAGGCTTTTGTTATTGCAGAACATGAAAAAATATTAAATTTTGGAAATAAATGGTTAGAAGTATTACAGGCATTAAATATTAAATTGTCATCTAAAGTGACTACTTCTAAAAAACAAAAACAATATAATCCTTTTGGAAGTGAAGGTTCTCCAGAACATAGAAAAGTAAAAGAATACATAAAAGAAAAACATCATCTTCTTGGGTATCGTGGAAAAGCCGAGGCTATAGATGAATATCCTCTACTTTCAGGAGATAAAATAGATGTTGTTTTCAGAGATGATGATACAATTTATGCATATGAAGCTAAATCAATTCGTTCAAGTTTAGATGATATCCAGCGCGGTATTTTTCAATGCGTAAAGTATAAAAATGTAATTGAAGCCGAAACAAAAGTTGGTGCACGAGAAACAAAAAAAGTAATTTGTGCATTAGTAATAGAAAGAGAATTACCTAAGAATTTACAAAAATATTGTGAACAACTGGGTATAAAACATTATGTTGTGAAAGTGAATATCACATAACAAAGGTTCGTAGCCGACAGCGGGTCAAGCCCGCTGCGGTACAACCAGTTGTTATGTGGACGCCCGCACTGGGGCGCAAAAAGGAGAAAAAAATGGGACTTCCAATTTGGCAGAAAAACAAAATCGTAGTTAAAAATTTTAATAACCCAGAAACAGGCAAAACAGAAATGGCTTTATTAGCATTTGATGGAAAAATGCGAGATAAAATAATTGCAAAATTTAATGAGCAATTTCTTATTGAAGGAGACCATATAAAAAATGGTGGTGTTTCAAGTCCTAAAACAATGCTTTCTCTAATTGGTGGAGGTGCAGGTTCAGTAGGTTTAGCCGGTGTTACTTCTGGACAATTGTTTATGGCCACAGCAAATCCTGCAACATTAATGCAAATTGGTAATGGTGTTGGAAGTGCCGTTATGGGGTCTTCGGGTATTGTTGCACAAGCTCCATTTTTACCTGTTGCAGGAGCTTTAATGCCAGTTGTAGCTCCATTAATTGCATTTCAGGCTCTTTCAACAATTACAATAATGAAACAGTTTGAAGTTGTAAATGAAAAGTTAGATAAAATTCAAGATACATTAAATACTATTCTTCAAAGAGACGAAGCAACTTTTGTTGGTGAAGTTATAAGCGCTTCTAACAGGATAGCGGATATTGAAAAACAGTTTTCTGTATGTAACCAATTTACAGATGATATGATAATAAGATTAGCATTATTGGAAGATAAAATAAATCCTATTTTTGAAAGGTATAATTATCTTTATAAAAATCAGTCTATTAATTCAACCATGTCTTTTACAGAACTTAAACTCAAGCAAACAGATGCTTTTATGGCAATTATAACTTCGATATTAGATATTAGAATCGATTTATTAAAAATGAAATTAAATATTCAAAATAATCCTGGATACATGGAATCGGCTGCACAGGCTTTTGTGGAAAAAATTGATTTCTATCATGATTTATGGGAAGGAATTCAGAAAAATTCAGCAGAAATAGATGCTGTAGCAAACGATTTAAAAGAAGCTGTATCAGAAATGAATTGGTGGCAAAGAAATATGCCTTCATGGTTATTTGGGAAAAGAAAACAAAGAAAAGAGTTCGAAAATAAATCTGAAACATTCGAAAAAGAAGCTTTAAAACATCAAATACAATTTAATAACCAAGTAGAATCTGCTATCGAACTTGGGGACACAGTAAAAAAAGGTTTAATTCCAGATAATAAAATGAGTTTAATATATTGGAGAGATGAATTAGGAGAACATTCTTATTATACAGATGATTTACTAATAGAAAATGTTGTAAACAAATAGTAACACATAACAAAGCTTCAAGGCCGACAAACCGGTCAAGCCGGTTTGCGGTTTAAGCAGTTGTTATGCTCACACGCCACTGGCGTGGTGGAAGAAATAAGATTATGAATAAATCAATAGTTCAGTATTATCCTGAAAAAACTCAAATTCTTTTTTTTGATTTAGAGTTTTATGTTCCAGAAAATGATAGAGAGGGGCGTTTAGGATTAAAAGCAAATCCTTATAAAAATGGTCATTTTTTAATTGGGGGAACATTTCTTAGGTACTTTCCCCTTCTTAATCATGAGAAAAATAATATAAAAAAAGAATTTTGGATTTGGAATTATGATAATTCTGAAAAAGAAATGCTAAAAAATATTTTAAAATTTGTAGAAGATTCTTGGAATATAATAAAAAGAAAAGATAATCAAGCAGAATTATTTTTTTCAGGAATAGGAATAAGTCGTGTAGATATACAATATTTATTTGCAAGATGTCATAAATTCAATTTAAGATCAGATGAAATTTTATTCGATTTATTTTATAAATCAAGATTTTTAGATTTGGAAACAATTGTGATTCCATATTTTAAGAATAAAGATAATATGATGAAAACAAAATCGACGAAAGAAATTTTGTCTAAATTCAAAATTGAAAGAGAGAGGGGAGCATCCGCAAATATTTGGGAGCAATATGATAAAAAAGACTTTGCAGCAATTCAAGAAAGAAATATTAATGAAGTTTCTGATTTACCTGTAATGTATAAAAAAATTTTAAATTTGATTCATTTTGCTGGAATTATAAATAAATATTCAAGTGAAACATTTGAAAAAAAATTAAATGCACTAATAGATATTGATGATTATGAGTTTTATAAGCAATGCTATGTCAAAGAATCTGATGATTGGTATTATTTGAATAAAGAATTAACTGATGAACAAAAAGAAAGGGTTTATAAAATTCAATTAGAAATAAATAAAGCATAACAAAGCTTCGTAGCCGACAAACCGGTCAAGCCGGTTTGCGGTTTAACTCATTGTTATACGCACAGACCACTGGGCTGGAAACGGGAAAAAGTATGAAAGCTAAAGAAGTAATTATTGAACAACAAAAAGATTTTATACAGAAAATGAAAGATAAAACCTCCACTTTCATAAATTCAATAGATAAATCAGAAATTGAAACAATTCTTCTATCTGGAAGCGTTTCCCGAGGTGATTATTTTCCGCAGAAAAAAGAAAACGGCGAATACAATGGTATGGTCGATTTAATCGTTATGCGTAAAAACGGCAGCGGTATTACAGCAGAAGATATTTTTGGGGCTAATCAAGAGCCGGAAATTCCTTTTCATTGTATAAAATTTGATGGTATATGGTTTGAGATTTTGTTCACTGATTTTATTGATACAGACATGTTTTCTAAGTTTGAAGAGCCGAGAAAATTTTCTGTATTGGAATCCCAGATTTTATACGACCCGAATAATTCCTATAAAAATGAACTTGTAAAAATCAATCAGTTTGTAAAAGAGGATTTAGAAAATAATCTGACTGGTTCGCTTGGGTACATTCATTATCTTATTTCAGATTACAAAAAAGACCGCTGGTATCGCCGAGACGCATTCATCCAATTACATGAGAATTTGAATACAGCAATAAGAGCGAGTGTTCGAGCCTTATTTTATCTGAATGGATTCTATTCTCCGGCAGAAGACAGGGCAATTTATTATTCCCACAGCTTGCAAAAGCTTCCAGAAAATTATGCAGAAGTAATCTCAAAAGCCTGCAATCAAAAAACAGATTCAGAAGAAGACTATTTCAAGCGGGAGAAAATCTTTTTGGAATATATAGTCGGTTTTATTGAAAAATCTAAATCTTGTAAATAAATGGAGTCAGTTTGGAAAACATTTTATTGAATATCTGGATAGAAATGAAGAGCGGTATTAAAGTCCGACTAATATCCAAAGATGTATATAATTCAGATGAAAATTATATTGTAATAATGGAAATAAATGAAAATGGAATTTCCAAAAATATCAACTTAATGGTAAAATGATGATTACTAAGCAGTTTATAAACGCTTGGTTAGAATAAATAACGTATAACAAAGCATCATAGCCGACAGCGGGTCGAGCCCGCTGCGGTACAACCAGTTGTTATGACGACAGGCACATTGGCCTGCTTTTAAGGAAGGAAAAAATGAATGTATTGATAATTAATTGTAGTCCTGTAAAAAATGGCGCGACTGCTGAAATTGTAAAAATCGCTGAAGAGTGTATTAAACAAAAATACGATACAACTACAGTCTGTATTGATGACTATAAATTTAATTTTTGTAAAGGCTGCAGAACCTGCCATTCAACAGCAAAATGTATTCAACATGATGATTTTGATTCTTTAATAAATGAATTTGAAAAAGCAGATATAGTAATATGTGTATCGCCATCATATTGGGCAGATGTTCCTGGACAGTTTAAGGCCTTCATCGACAGATGCACTCCGTGGTGCAATACGCATGAACCGCACGCAAGCCTTTCAAAAGGCAAGAAAGGATATTCCATAGTTTTGCGGACAGGGCCAAACATGAAAGAATGTGAACGGCTCATATCAACAATCGAACATTTTTACGGTCACATGGAAATTGAGAGCGTTGATAGAATTGGTTTCTGTTCAATAGAATTTAAAGAAGCCGTTAATGGCATAAAGAACGAAATAATTGAATTCTGCAAAAAAATTTAAAAAGGAATATTTCATAAAGCAAGTCAAGCTTGCTTTATGAAATGAAATTGAACTTTAGGGCGAGGTCTAAGTAGTGGTAGAACGCGGCTTTGCACCGCTTGTTTATGCTATCCGCTTGACATATACACGCATTGCGTATATAATAATATTATGATAAAGAGTTTTGCGGATAAAGAAACAGAACTTATCTATAATCAGAAGTTTTCCAAGAGACTTCCGAATGCAATTCAGAAAGTTGCTTTACGAAAACTCATGATGATAGATAATGCAAAGTGCCTTGAAGATTTGCGAGTTCCACCAAGCAATCACCTAGAACAGCTTGTCGGGGACAGAAAAGGTCAGCATTCAATCCGCATAAATGATCAGTGGCGTGTCTGTTTTACAGAAAAAGACGGACATTATTACGATGTAGAGATTGTAGATTACCACTAGGAGAAAACTATGTCTGATTTTATCGAAACACCAACAATCGGAGAAATCCTCAACGAAGAATTTCTTATTCCTCTTGGAATTTCTGCATATAAACTTGCGCAGGAAATAAATGTTCCGACTTCCCGCATTCAGGATATTCTTCATAACCGCAGAAAGATAACTGTAGATACATCTTTACGCTTAGCTAAATTTTTTGGATTATCTGACGGTTATTTTATGTCCTTACAGGATGACATTGATATAAGAAACGCAAAGAAAGAACTTGCGCCTCAGCTTGAAGAAATAAAAACTTATGCATATGCGTAATACAAAAGCATAACAAATGTTATGTGGACGCCCGCTACTTCGGGCGCATAGGAGAAGAAAAAATGATAAAAGAAGTAAACAAAAACGATGTCCCAGAATGCGTGAAGATCATAAGGGAAAGTTTTATGACAATTGCCGAACAATTTGGATTTACCATTGAAAACGCCCCAAGGTTCACCGCCTTTGCGACGACAGAAGAAAGGCTTTTATATCAAATGGACAACGAGCCAAGATTCATGTTTGGATATTTCAATTCCGACGGAAAAATAATCGGCTATTATTCGCTTTTGATGCAAGACAAAGGGGAATGCGAATTGAGCAACCTTTGCGTTCTTCCTGAATATCGGCATAAGAAAATTGGACACGAATTGCTTCAAGACGCTTATAGACAGGCAAAAGCCCATGAGCGCAATAAAATCAACATTGGGATTGTGGAAGAAAATACTGTTCTCCGCAAATGGTATGAGAATGCGGGTTTCGTTCATATTGGAACTGAGAAGTTTGATTTCTTTCCTTTTACCTGCGGATATATGGTAAAGGAATTAAATTGTTAACAGATATGAATGATGTTTCCTTTTATTTCGATGGCAATGTTGAAATTGTTACAGGCGCTGGCATGCATAATTTCCCCTATCATACCCACAACAGTTTTATGGCGGGAGCGGTTCTTGCAGGATGCGGAGAATTTGATATTGGCGGCAAGACATTGGAATTGCGAAAAGGGGACGCTTATATCGTGCCGTCGAATACCGGAATTGCTATTAATCCGACAAGCGGCTTCTCCTATATTACAATATGCCTAAAAAATGAATTGGCAGAAGTCATGAAGGAATATAAAACGGAACGTTGCTTTTATCCCTCTTTGGGCGGCAAGCTTCTTGAATTGGCGAACAACTTCCGAATGCATGATATTGATGAGCGCGCTTTTGAAATGCGCATAATAGACATGTTCGAACTGTATAAGGCGTCTGATTCAGTTAGGTCAATATATACTGAAAAAGCGGCGCGGTATTTAAATGAACATTGTCAAAGCAAGTTTTCATTGGATGAACTTGCGGAAAACGTTTGCGTTTCAAAATATCATTTGATTAGAACATTCAAGAAGGAAATGGGAATCACGCCAAAGCAATATCATCAACAGTGCAAAGTGAGAAAAATAAAAGACATGGCGCTAAAAATTTCTCAAAGCGACATCGCCTATGAGCTTGACTTTACCAGCCAAAGTCACATGAACGATATTTTTAAAAAATATATGGGAATCACAGCGGGAAGTTATTCATCGGCGGTGGAAAATAAAGAGCAATAATTTGATATACGCTCTTTCCGCCTTGCATTACTATTTGGTTAAAAATCAATGCAAGGGGGATTTGCCATGAAACATTTTGTTGCGACAAAAACGGGAAGGACGTTCATTCTGCGGATGGAACGAGGCGATTTGCTCCGCGAAAAAATAGCGGAACTGTGCCGGGATGAAAATGTCCGGGACGCGGTCGTGTTGTCCGGCATAGCGACATTTGACATTGCTAACATTCAAATGTCAAATACCGTAGGATTTCCAATGGGCTATGACGTTCATAATCTGAGCGAGCCTTTGGAATTGGCGTCGCTTGACGGAACAATCATAAACGGCGAGCCGCACATTCATGGCGTCATAGGGAACGGAAACAAGACATGGGCGGGGCATTTGCTGGACGGTTGCCGGATTCTGTATTTGGGCGAGGTTGTAATGCAGGAAACGTTCTGCGAGCCGCTTATAAGAACCGCCGATAAAGACGGCGTGTTTTTAATCAGCAGAAAGGGCGATGCATAATATGGCCAACGAAATTTCATACCGCAAAAAGACCGGCGGCATAGAATGCGTGCGTTATAAAAACTTGACTAAGGCTTATCCGCCTCACACGCATGCAGAGCATCTGACTCTTGGAATTGTTGAGGATGGAAGCGTCTGCATTGTGATGGACGGCGCGCCAAAAATTTATCGCAAGGGAGACGAGTTTAGGATTCCGCCGAATGTTTTGCATGAAATAAAGCCTGTTGACGAAAATGGCTATTCAATGCTGGTGACTTGCGCGCGGACAAAGGCCGGGGAAGAAGAGCTTGGCGGGCTCAAAGATTCAATTCTAGACCAGCCGGAAAATCTTTATCTTATTGAAGAAATGTCGCGGAACGCGAATCTAAGCCCCTTTCACTTAATCAGAAAATTCAAAAAGATGTACGGGCTTACGCCTCATCAATTCCAAATTCAGCGCAAAGTGCGAAAGGCGCAAAAGCTGCTTGAAGAAGATAAAAGCGTCTGCGAGGCGGCTTATGACGCGGGCTTTTGCGACCAAAGCCACCTGGACAGATGCTTTCAAAAAATTGTCGGCCTTACCCCAAAAGAATACCAGAACGCGGCAAGGCCGGACAAGGATTCCTAACACAAGGCCGGAAAAAACTTTGCGAAAAGGCAAAGTCCTTCCGGGCCCGCGTTGACTTCGTGCGGAACCTTTGCGGGCATAATCGAAATCACGCCCGGCTCGTAGTCAAGGCGCTTTCCGTCATTGACGCACGTTCCGCTTCCGGCAATAACCTCGTGAGTTTCAAGCTGCGTTTCGTGGATGTGGTTCTTGATGCTTTTGTTGGGAGCGATTCTAACCAGGTGATAGCTAAAGTCGCCGCCAGTGTCTTTTGATGTTACGATGTGCTTTAGCTCAACGCCTTCAAAAGTCGGGTGCTTGTTCCAGCCGATTTTGCCAAAGTCAATTTGGCCTTTTGGCAAACGCAGGCTTCCGCCGTCAAATTTTTCAAAAAGTTCTTTGTTCATATTGTTACCTCTTGCGGAAAATCTAGCAAAAAGATGAATGAAAGAATTGGATAAAATTGCTCTTTTAAAAATATTTTCATATTTCACATAAAAATAGTGTAAAAAATGCTAAAAACATGCTATAATTCCATGTAGGAGGCGCAAAATGTCATACGATATGGTGATTGAACAAGTAAAAACTCTGCCAGAGCAATTGCTGATATCCGTTTCTGCCTTTATAAAACTCTTGGAAGCGGAACAGTCCGAATTGTATGCGGCAAGAACAGCTCCAAAAACAAAGAAAAATTTCTTTAACCTGGCAGGAAAAATTCACCTGGACCGCGATTCTGTGACCGAACTCAGAGAGGCAAGCATTTTATGATTCTTGTCGATACAAATGTCATCATTGATTTTTGGAACAAGCCGAATGATGAATCCGCAAAAATCTTTGAGAATAATGAAATCGCTACTTGCGGCGTTATAAAAACAGAGCTTTTGCGCGGAAGCAATTCTGAGGAACAGTTTTCTCAAATGGAAGAAGCCTTGAACGATTTTATATATCTTCCATTTTCAGAAAAAGATTGGATTTCGCTCTCAAAACAATTTATTGCTCTAAAACAAAATGGGCTCGCGGTTCCATTTCAAGACGCAATGATTGCATATCTTGCGATAAAGCATAATTGCGAACTTTGGACGAATGACAAGCATTTCAAACTTATGCAAGTTGTTTTGCCTGAATTAAAATTATTTAATTCGTAAAACACTCATGACTAATAGCCGCTCTATATGCAGAGGCAAGAATTATGTTCAGAAAAATGAGAAGGTTCAAGCAGCAGATTTCGGACACGGAATGCGTCGAAATTTTGAAAGCGGAAAAACGGGGCGTGCTTTCTTTGATTGGCGACGACGGCTATCCTTACGGCATTCCGCTCAGCCATTTTTACGACGAGCGAGACGGAAAAATTTATTTCCACGGAGCCAAAGAGGGCCACAAAATCGACGCGATAAAAGCCAACCCAAAGGCAAGCTTTTGCGTCATGGACAAGGGCTTTGCAAAAGAAGGCGAGTGGGCTTTGAACATAAAAAGCGTTGTCGCCTTTGGAAAAATCCGCCTTGTTGACGACATCAAAAAAGCGGAAGAAATCTGCGCGCGCCTTGTCCAAAAGTTCACCGACGACCAGGAATATTTGGAAATGGAATTGAAGAACGCCTTGGCCCGCGTTCAATGCTTTGAATTTACGATTGAACACATGACAGGAAAGTTGGTGAAGGAGCAGTAGGCGGCGGGCCGGCCGTACGCTTTCTGTTGCGCCAACCGTTCCGCCTACTCAAACGCGCATTCAACGTAAAGCAAATCGATTCGGCCTTTTATGATTTGGCTTTTGGCGACGCGAAGGCCGTTTTCGCGCAAAAAGGCAAGGTACTCTTCGGCCGTCCATTCGTGGGCAAACTTGATTCCTACAAGGGCCAATATTTTTTGCCATAAATTTTTTGCGCCGCTTTTTCTAAAGATAAAATTGGGGGCGACTAAAAGGCCGCCGTCTTTTAGGACGCGATGGACTTCCTTGAATCCGCGCTCAATGTCCTTCCAAAAAAAGACAGTTTCAAAGGCTGTCACAAAGTCAAGCTGGCGGTCAGAAAATGGCAGGGCGTCCGCGCTTCCTTGCAAGATTTCGCAACGGCTTAAAGGCCAAAGGCCCATTTTGACATCGGAAGGCGCTCGCGTTCCATGGCTACAAGCATAAGGCGGCCAGGAAATCCGCGCGGGTGTCCAAAATTGTCAGTGAATGCCATGCTTCCCCTAGATTTTCCAAGACACCGCTTGCTTTCTTGAGTCGATGAAGCGCGCGTAGATGCCGCCGGCCTTGGCGAGCGTCCTGTGCTTTCCTTGCTCGGCGATTTTTCCTTTGTCGATGACGATGATTTGGTCCGCGTCGCGAACTGTCTTTAGTCTGTGCGCTATCATTATGACGGTCTTTTCTTTTGTAAGCTCGGAGACGGCGACCATAAGGTCGTCCATGCTCCAGTCGCGGACGTCAACGCCGCCCAAGGTTACGCTTCCCTTGTCCACGTCCCAAAAGCGCGAAAGCAAGTGGCAGAGCGTTGTCTTTCCGCCGCCGGAAGGGCCTACAATCGCGACCTTTGAATGTTCCGGTATTTGGAGCGAAACGCCGTCGATGATTTTCTTTTTGTCGTAGGCAAAGCTGATGTCCGTCGCGTTTATGTCCAGCGGGGCGTTGCGGGGTGTCCCCGCAGAGGGGGCAGCGGACAAGCGGTGGCTTGGGAGCGCGGGGGAGACTTCCCCCTCCGGACGCCGCTTCTTTCCGTCAATGTCCATAAGCGGAATGTCCAAAATCGCCTGGTCCTTTTGAACGCCGATGTCGATGACGCGAAGGAGCGCCGAATAGTTTCCGCCGGCTTCAAGCGCGGCAAAGAGCATGTAGGAACAAATCTGCATGACCGCGCACTTTTCCAGCGGCATCGAGCCGTTTAGGTAAAACCAAATCGAAGCGAGCGCGATGGCCACGCCCGAAAACTTTGACACGATTGACTGAATCGCCGAGATCGGAATGCAGCGCATTTCCATCTTTATGCAAACTTTTTTGGCGCGGTCGATGACGGCGTTCAATTCCTTGCTGCGCTTTCCTGTAAGGTTGTAGGCCTTGACTTTGGCGATTCCCTGGATGTGCTCCAAAACTTTTTCAATCTGCGCTTCGTCGGCCAAAGACTTTTCCATCGACGCGCCTCGGACTGCAAGGCGCATGAAGACGTTTACAAACTGGAAGGCAAAAAAGCCCGCCGTCGCGACAAGCGCTATCCGCCAGTCAAAGAAAAATATCATCACGATGATAAGCGCGGAATCCAAAAGGCCTTGCATCACAAGCATCACCGCCCTTGTGGCAACGTCTCCCATAAGCTCCATCGTGTTTGTCGTCACGCTTGTGATTTGGCCAAGCGAGTTTTGGTTAAAGTATCCCATCGGAACGTAGCGCAAGTGCTCGGCGATTTGGATTCGCTTTTGCGCGCAAGTCCTGTAGCCGCCTTCTGTCTGCCACATCGAAACGTTTTTCTTTGTGACGATTGCCGCGGCCACGCTAAAGGCCATTATGCCAAAGGAAAGCCAAATCGTTTTGGCGCTAAAGGCTTCGGCTCCCGTGGCCGCGCGAATCACGCCCTGCATCATTACCGCGATGGCGGCGATTCTAAGCGCCATAAAAAATGAATTCACTACGCCCAAGGCGATCGCCGCGTAAAACTTATTGCGGTTTTCCTTGTCGCAAAAATCAAAGAATCTTTTTAGTATCTCAAACATTTGTTTTACCTCCAACGCGGCGCCCGGCAGTTTTGGGCTTACCGCCGATTTCTTTCGCCGCTATTACTCGTCTTTGGCGCTGATGTGCGCTTCCCACATCGATTTGTAAAGCCCGCGCTTCTTTAAAAGCTGTTCGTGCGTTCCGCATGAATCAATCGCTCCGTCCTTTATTACGTAAATCATGTCCGCGTCGCGGATTGTGCTAAGGCGGTGCGCGATTACAATCAAGGTCTTTCCTTTTACAAGCCGCGCGACGCTTTCTTGGATCACGGCCTCATTTTCGGGGTCGGTGTAGGCCGTCGCTTCGTCCAAAATCACGATCGGAGCGTCTTTCATCATCGCGCGGGCGATGGCGATTCTCTGCCGCTCTCCGCCGGACAAGCGCGCGCCGCTTCCGCCTACAATCGTGTCGTAGCCGTTTTCCAGCGACATGATAAAGTCGTGGCAGCCGGATTTTTTCGCCATCGTCTCGACCTCTTTGTCGCTCGCGTCGGGGCGGCCAAGGCGAATGTTGTCGCGAACGCTCATGTCGAACAAAAAGTTGTCCTGGCTTACGTAGGCCACGCGGCGGTTGTATTCTTCAAGCGAAAGGTCTTTTATGTTCACGCCGCCGATTTCCACGCTGCCGGAATCCACGTCCCAAAGCGAGGCGATAAGGCGCGCCAATGTTGACTTTCCGCTTCCGCTTGGGCCCACAAAAGCCGTGCAAGAGCCTTGCGGAATCTTTAGGCTTACGCCGTGAATGACTTCGCCGCCGCGGCCTTCTTTGTGGTAGCTAAAGCGGACGTCGCGCAATTCAATCGAATTGTCGACGGGCTTCTTTTTGTCAGCGCTCGGCCTTTCAAGCTCCTTCATGTCCATAATCGCGCCGACTTCGCCAAAGATGACCGTTGCCTTGGCTATGTCGTCGTGGTAGGAGTAGACGGTCAAAAGCGGCTGGATCACGCTCATCGACAAAATGATGACTGAGATAAAGTCGACGGCGGACAAGCTTCCGCGCAAAAACAAAAAGCCGCCGATTGGAAGGACCGAAAGCAGCGTTGAAGGCGCGATTACAAAGGCGATAGTGAAGGGCCAAATGCAGTCGCGCATCCATTCCACAAAACAGTCGGAGCCTTCCTTTGCCGCCACGACAAAGCGCTCGTATGAAGACTTGGCCTTGCCGAAGGCCTTTATGACTTCGATTCCGTTTATGTATTCAACGGCGGTGTCGTTTAGGATTTTTGTTTTTTCGATTGCGTTTTGAAAGCGCTCTGTCATGTTGACCATCATAAAGGACGCGGAAATTATTCCGACAGGAAGCGTGGCAAGAGAGGCAAGGCCCATTCTCCAATCAAGGTGAAAGAGCCAAGCGAACATCAAAATCGGAAGGACAAGGTTCGACGTCCATTCCGGCAAAATATGCGCCAGCGTCGTTTCCATGCTGTCGATTCTTTCTATCAAGATGCTTTTTAGGCTTCCCGAAGGCATGTCCAAAACGCTTCCAAGCGGAACGCGCGAAAGCTTGTCGCAAAGATTTTTGCGGATGTTGGCCAAAACGTTGAACGTTGCGATGTGGCTTAGGCTTGTAGAAATCATGTGGAAGAGCGCGTTTCCGACCCAAAAGGCCGCGATTGCAAGGCACTCGTTAAAGTAAACGCTCCATTCGCGCGTTCCCGAAAGCAGCTTTTTAACGATGTCCGCTATCAAAATGTAGGGCGCGATCGCGCAAGCCACGCAAAGCAAGGCAAAGAAGACGCTCAAAAAATAAGCGGCCTTCTTTGTTCCGGCAAAGGCAAAAATCCAAGAAAGCAAAGACTTTTTTTTATCAGACATTTTCCAGCCTCGCAGTTTTGTATAACATATAATTATTAGTGTATGCTAATAATTATATGTTAATACTTACTATAAGGCTTGTCAATAGCCTCATTCGACAGCGCGAGCCTCAATCCGCGCCTTTCTCAAATTGTTGCGGTCTTTCATGTAATGCTTGAAACCGATTCCCCACTGAAAGCCAAAGCCCAAAAGGTCGGCCGACTTTCCGTAAAAGACTCCGTTTTTGTTAAAGGCAAATTTATAGCCCGCGTAAATGTCAAGCAAAAAACGCCAGGGCAAAGAAAATTTCCACCCTGCCTGAGGATAAATTGAAAACGAAGACGCGCTGGACCCGTATGGAACAGACGAGCCATAATAAAACATCACGTCCCAGCAAAAGCCGCTCGCCAAATAAAATTTTCGCAGTTGGCGGCTTATCGGATAATAAAAAACAAAGAGCGCCGGAGAAATCGTAAAGCCGCCCCAGCCGTCGGAATTTCTAAAAATCACAGCTTGGCTAAAATACGCGCTGGCGGAAAGGTGGGGAATGATTTGCTTTTCAAAACTCATGCCCAAAGCGATTCCGCCGTGCCTAAAGCCGCGCGCCGCCATTCCCCAGTCAACTGAAAGCATCTGCTGGGCAAGGCTTTCCTTTTCGCTTGAATTGTAAAACTGCTGGCGCAACCAAGGAATGAAGTCAGTCTTTAACTTTTTGTCGCTCTCTTTTTTTGGGCCGGTGATGTCCTGCTTAAAAAAATCGTCGTCGTAATAAATGTACTTTACGTCGGCGGCGCGCGTGACGGCGCAAAGAGAAAAGAAGATGGCGGCGCAAAGCAATAATTTCATCCGCCCTATTTTAGCGCGCAAGGCTCTTATTGACAACGCGCCGTGTTTGCTGGATAATTAAATTTATGCCTCTTTTGGAATGTCGGAACCTATCGCTAGGCTACAATAAAAATGTCCTCGTCCGCAATTTGTCATTCAAAGTGAACGCCGGCGACTACCTTTGCATTGTCGGCGAAAACGGAAGCGGAAAAACCACGCTCATGCGGACAGTCTTGGGCTTGCAGCGCGCGATGGACGGACAAATAATTTTTGGCGACGGCTTGGAAAAAAATCAAATCGGATACCTTCCCCAGCAAACGCAAGTGCAACGCGACTTTCCGGCCAGCGTTTTGGAAATAGTCCTTTCAGGCTGCCAGGGCGTCGCCGGCTTTAGGCCATTTTATAATAGAAAAGAAAAGCAAACGGCCTTTAAAAACATGAAGAGGCTTGGAATCCTCGCGCTTGCAAAAAGATGCTACCGAGACCTTTCGGGCGGCCAACAGCAGCGAGTCCTTCTTGCCCGCGCCCTCTGCGCTACGCAAAAAATGATTTTGCTTGACGAGCCTATTACCGGCCTTGATCCGGCCGCCGCCCAAGAAATGTACAAGCTTGTAAGAGACCTTAACAAGAACGACGGAATTTCAGTCATAATGATTTCGCACGACCTTCGCGAGGCGCTTAACGACGCCAGCCACATTCTTCACATTGGCGAAAAGCTTTTCTTTGGAACAAAAGAAGAATACCTTAAGAAGCAAAAAAACGGAGGCGGACTATGACGGAATTGATGGAGCAATTTTCGGTATACTTCTCTTTTCCCTTTGTGCGCTACGCCTTGATTGTAGGCGTTTTGATTTCCCTCTGCTCTTCCCTCTTGGGCGTGACGCTGGTCTTAAAGCGATTTTCTTTTATCGGAGACGGACTTTCGCACGTGGCCTTTGGAGCGCTTTCAATCGCCACCGTTCTTAAAATCAACAACACGATGTTTTTGGTTTTGCCGCTAACGGTTTTAAGCGCCATCTTGATTTTGGCCGCGGGGAACAGGACGCGCATAAAGGGAGACGCCGCCATCGCCATGCTTAGCGTAAGCGCGCTGGCCTTCGGCTACTTGCTGATGAACATTTTCTCCGCGTCGGCCAATTTGAGCGGCGACGTCTGCTCCACCCTTTTTGGAAGCACGTCGATTTTGACGCTGACCAAGGGCGAGGTTCACCTATGCGCCGCGCTCTCCGTAATCGTTGTGGCGGTCTTTGTGTTTTTTTACAACAAGATTTTCGCCGTAACATTTGATCAGGACTTTGCCGCGGCGGCCGGAACAAACGCGGGCGCCTACAATCTTTTGCTGGCCGTAATCATCGCGGTCATAATTGTCTTGGCCATGAATTTAGTGGGAAGCCTTTTGATAAGCGCGCTGATTATTTTCCCCGCCCTAAGCGCGATGCGTTTTTTTAGAAGCTTTTTGTCGGTGACAATTTGTTCCGCCATTTTGAGCGTCGTCTGCTCGCTCGCGGGCCTTTTGGTTTCCATCGTGGCGGGAACTCCTGTAGGAAGCACAATCGTCGCGGCGGACTTGGCGGCTTTCATAATCTTTTGCGCGGCCGGAACGGCAAGAAAGCGCATGACCAAAAATTAAGGCGGCATAAAATGAGAATCATGTTCATCCGTCACGGAGAGCCAAACTACGAGCTGGACTGCCTTACGCCCAAGGGAAAGCTGCAAGCCCAGGCCGCCGCAAAGCGCCTTATGTCGGAAGGCATAGAGGAAGTTTGGTCGTCGCCCCTTGGCCGCGCGCGGGAAACCGCCGCCGCCTTTAATGAACTGTCGGGCCTTCCAGTAAAAATCTTGGACTTCATGCGCGAGCTTGACTGGGGAAGCGCGGACGGCTCTCCCCTTTTTGAAGACGGCCATCCTTGGTTCAGCGCCAACGAAATGGCGCGGCTTGACCTTCCGCTAAACGATCATGACTGGAAAAACGGCCCTTACTTTAAGAACAACATCGTAACAAAAATCATAAGCAATATCGAAGAGAACATTGACAAGTGGCTTTTGGACTTGGGCCTTGAACGGACGGCCAACGGCTACCGCGCCATAGAAGGAAAAAAGCAGGACAAGACCGTCGCGCTCTTTAGCCACGGAGGTTCCTCTTCCGCCGCCATCGGCCACATTTTGGGCATTCCCTTTCCGCAAACTTGCGCTCTCTTCCACTTTGGCCACACGGGCATCACGACCTTGCGCTTTGACCAAACGCCGGGCCTCGCCTCCGTTCCCTGCATAGAATTGCTGAACGACATGGCGCATATACGCAGCGTCCGCTAGGACGCGGTGGAACCGCTCGAACAAAACACTTAAGGTCTTGCCAACAAAAACACGAGCGGCCGCTTTCGCCATCTCGCGCTTGAATATTTTTGTTTCTTTTGATAGTATCATTCTTATGAAAGAACTATCTGCATTGATGGGCGTTCGCGAATCAATCCGAGTGATTGACGCGACCTTGCGCGACGGCGGAATCGTAAACGATTTTTTCTTTACCGACGAATTTGTAAAGGAGCTTTACAAGACAAACATCGAAGCCGGCGTAGACTATATGGAAGTCGGATACAAGGCTTCCAAAAAACTTTTTGACAAATCCAAATTCGGAAAATGGAAATTTTGCGACGACGAAGACATCATTAAAGTCATTGGCGACAACGCCGAAAAGAAGGTCAAGCTTGCCGTAATGGCCGACGTTGGCCGCTGCGACTTTAGGGAGGACATTCGCCCAAGGAGCGAAAGCCCCGTGGACCTAATCCGCGTGGCTTGCTACGTTCACCAAATTCCCGGAGCCTTGGAAATCATCGAAGACGCAAAAAAGAAGGGCTACGAAGTAAGCTGCAACATCATGGCGATCAGCACCGCCCAGGAAGGCGACATAAAGGTCGCGCTTGACATGATAGGCCAATCGCCCGTGGACTGCATTTACATCGTCGACAGCTACGGCTCGATTTTCCCGGAACAGATGCAGCGCATTTGCGCTCTCTACAAGGAATACGCCGACAAATACAACAAGCAACTTGGAATCCACGCGCACAACAACCAGCAGCTGGCCTTTGCCAACACAATCGAAGCTTGCGGCGACGGCGTTGACTGGCTTGACGCGACTTACAACGGAATGGGACGCGGCGCCGGAAACTGCTTTATGGAAAACCTTTTGGCCTTCCTTAAAAACCCCAAGTACAAGGTTTACGAAACGCTCAAGTTCATCGAAAAATACATGCTGCAGCTTAAAAAGGACGGAGTCGTTTGGGGCTACGACGTTCCCTACTTGGTCACAGGCTACTTGAACCAGCACCCGCGCGCGGCGATGGCCTTTAGCAAAGACAAGCGGACGGACTACTCAAAGTTCTTTGATGAAGTCATCGCTCAGGAATAGTAGCGGCAAAAAAAACGAACGCAAGCCAAAAAGCGTTCGCTAGCCGCGTAATCGGCAACATTCGCGCTCGCGGCATGAAGGATTTAGGCGCTAAGACAATGATGTTCCCGATGCCGGTTTTGATTTTGGGAACTTACGACAAAGACGGAAAGGCCGACGCGATGAACGCGGCTTGGGGCGGAATCGCCGACGACAACCAAGTTTGGGTTTGCATGTCCAAGCACAAGACGACAGAAAATTTGGCGCTTACAAAAGAGGCGACAATCGCTTTTGGAACCGCAGAAACCGTAAAGGCCTGCGACTACGTGGGAATCGTTTCCGCCAACAAGGAGGCCGACAAAATAAAGAAGGCCGGCTGGACTGTGACAAAAAGCAAGAACGTCAACGCGCCCCTTTTTGACCAGCTTCCCCTCACATTGGAATGTCGCCTCTTGAAAATCGTTGACGACGAAAAATACTTGTTCCAAATCGTGAACGTCGTGGCCGACGAAAAAATTCTTGGCGCCGACGGAAACGTGGACCTTTCAAAATACCATCCGATAACCTACGACTGCGCGGGCCACGGCTACTACGAACTTGGAAAGCGCGTCGGAAACGCGTTCTCTGACGGAAAGGAATTGGCGTAAACAAAAACATAAAATGAACAACTCGATTGACATGCTGAACGGGTCCATATTCAAGGGACTCGTTCGTTTTTCTTTGCCGCTCGCGCTGTCGGGCGTCCTGCAAATTCTTTTTAACGCGGCGGACATTGTGGTCATAGGCCGCTTTGGCTCAAACAACTCGCTTGCAGCCGTTGGAGCCGTCGGAATTTTGTGGGGCCTTTTTGGCCATATGTTCATGAGCCTAGGCGGCGGCGCCACCGTCGTTGCCGGAAAATTCATCGGGGCCGGAAAAAAGTCCGCCGTGTCGTCCGTCCTGCATGTGTCAACCGCGCTCGCTCTTGTCCTTGGAGCGGCTCTTTCGATTTTTGCCTGGATTTTCATGCCGCAGATTTTGAGCGCGATGCAAATACCGGAAGAAGTTTTTGGCCTTTCGCTAAGATACGTCCACTGCTTGATTCCTTGCATTCCAGGCATCGCGGTCTACAACTTTTGCGCTGGAATCCTCCGCGCCAAGGGAGACACAAAGCGGCCCCTTTACTTTTTGCTTTCCGCCGGAATAGTGAACGTCCTGCTAAATTTAATTTTTGTCATCACGCTAAAAATGGACGTGGCCGGCGTTGGGCTCGCCACAAGCGCAAGCCAATACTTGGCCGCGGCCTTAATCGTCATCTGCCTTTTGCGCGAAGAAGGCGAGTTCCGCCTGGAAATAAAAAAGATACGCCTTGACTTTGCGACGGCCGCGGCCATCCTGCGAATAGGCGTTCCAAACGTAATTCAAAACCTCTTGTTCACAATATCAAACCTTGTGATCCAAACCGCCATAAACTCATTCGGCGCCGTCGTCATGGCCGGAAACGCCGCGGCGAGCAACTTGGAAAACTTTACGTGGACCGCTATGATTTCGGTGGAACAGGCCGCGCTTGCCTTTGTAAGCCAAAACTACGGCGCGGGAAATTTTAAGCGGGTCAAAAAAAGCGCCTTGCAGGGACTGGGCTTGATTTGCGCGACAGGCGCCTTTTTGGGCGGCCTTACGGTTTTGTTCGCGCGGCCGCTCCTTGCGCTTTGCGTTTCAAACGAGCAGGCGATTTCCGAGGGCGTCATTCGATTGAGGATTTTGTGCGCGCCCTACATTTTGTGCGGAATAATGTCGTCATTGGCCGCCGACATGCGCGGCTTGGGACACTCAACGGAGCCTTCTATCGTGGTCCTTTTGGGAGCCTGCGGCCTCCGCCTGGCATGGATTTTCACGGCCTTCCAAACGCCGCGCTTTCACACGACGCTTTGGCTTTTAATCACCTACCCCGCCTCGTGGCTCATAACGGGAATAGTTTTGGCCTTTTGCTTTGCCAGAGTCTTTAGACAAGAGAAAGCGCGGTTTGAACCATCGGCGTAAGCGCCTTTGCGTCGGACGGAAGCAATTTTTTTGTAATCTTATTGTAAACGCAAGTCAAAATTGAAAGCGCTTTTTTTTGCGCGTAGGAAGCCTGGCAGTACAAGCAATTTGTTTCCATGTCTTGCGCCAAAGCGCCCATTTTTGCCCAAGACTGCCAAGCCTTGTCGCCCATAGCGTTGTAGGCGCTGTACGCGTCGCTGGAAAAAACTTGGCCCGCGCTAAAGCGGAATTTATTTTTCTCGGCAAAGGCGGCCGCCTTTTGCAAAAGGCCAAAGTCCGCCGACGGAGAAAGATGGCCTCCCAAAGCGTATTGGTATTCGTAATTTGAGTCGGTGGAAGCGGTCATCGCAAAGACCAAGTCGCCGGCCTTGACTTCTTTTTTGAGCGCGGCCGCCGTTCCAATCCTTACGATGGACTCAACGCCGTAAAAGTTGTAAAGCTCGTAAATGTAAATGCCAGCCGAGCCGGCGCCCATTCCGCTGGCCATTACGCTGACAGGCTTTCCGTTGATTTTTCCGGTAAAGCCCTTTACTCCGCGAATGTCTGTGACAAGCTTTGCGCCAGTCAAAAAAGTTTTCGCTATCCATTCGGCGCGCTCGGGGTCGCCGGGCAGCAAGACCGTCGGCGCGATTTGTCCTTTCTTAGCCGCGTTGTGCGGAGTCGGAGTCTTGTCTTTGTTTGAATTATTTTTAACTACAGCCATGTCTATATTCTAGCGCAAGTCGCGGCGTTATTGCAATCGTTCCGCAATGCGCGCTACAATAGAAGAATGATTGGAATCGTTGACTACAACGCCGGCAACATCAAGAGCGTCGAGCGGGCCTTGGACTTTTTGGGCGCCAAATACGTTCTTTCTAAAAATCCGGCCGACTTGGCAAAAGTTGACCGAGTGATTTTTCCCGGCGACGGAGAGGCGGCTTACGCGATGCGCGAGCTTGTCATGACAGGCTACGACACATTCTTGCGCGAATGGGCCGCGGCCAAAAAGCCCTTGCTGGGAATCTGCATCGGCGCGCAAATCATTTTCGACAAAAGCGAGGAAGGCGGCTCCTTTGAAAACGGAGCGCAAAGCTACACAAAATGCTTAGGCCTTATTCCCGGAACAATCCGCCACTTTAGCCGCCTTTGGCACGAGCGCGACCTTGACCCGGACGACAATTCCCGCAAGGTTCCGCACATGGGCTGGAACGACGTTCACTACGCGGGCGCCTGTCCAATCCTAAAAGGCGTTCCCGAAGGAAGCGACTTTTACTTTGTGCACTCCTACGTGATTCAGCCCGACGATCCTTCCGTCATAAAAGGCTACGCCAACTACGGCGCTATGGTTCCAGCGGTAATCCAAAGCAAGAACGTTTTTGCATGCCAGTTCCACCCGGAAAAGTCGGGAAAGGCCGGCCTTCAAATAATAAAGAATTTTGTCGAGGGGGACTTGCGATGCTAAAAAAACGAATCATTGTTTGCCTTGACGTAAAGGACGGCCGCACTACAAAGGGCGTAAAATTCCAGAACAACTTGGACATCGGCGACCCTGTTGAAATGGCGAAAAAATACTACGAGCAAGGCGTTGACGAGCTGGTCTTCTACGACATAATGGCAAGCGCGCGCGGCGAGCGGCCGATTTTGGATCTTATAAGCAAAGTGGCAAGCCAAGTCTTCATTCCCTTTTGCGTGGGCGGCGGAATCGGCAGCATGGATGACATCCGTTCCACCATATTGGCCGGGGCGGAAAAAGTCTCGCTCAACTCGCAGGCGGTCAAAAACCCCGACCTCATAAGCCAAGGCGCGCGCGTTTTTGGAAGCCAGTGCATTGTCCTTGGAATGGACGCAAAGCGCGACGGCGAATGTCCGTCCGGCTACAGGGTTTACCTTAACGGCGGCCGCGTAAAGACAGATCTTGACGCCTTGGAATGGGCAAAAAAAGCCGTAAGCTTGGGCGCGGGCGAAATCGTCCTTAACTCGATGGACGCGGACGGCACCAAGGCCGGCTACGAAATTCCGCTTACAAAAATGATAGCCCAAAGCGTGGCGGTTCCCGTAATCGCTTCAGGCGGCGGCGGAACTGTCGGTCATATGGCTGAGGTATTGACAAAAGGATGCGCGGACGCGGCCTTAATCGCCACGATGGTTCACTCCGGCGAATACACGATTCCCTCTATTAAAAAAGAACTGAACGAGCTGCATATTCCAGTACGCCTGTAAAGACGAAGCCAGGCTATGCCGGACAAGCGAGCTTTTTCGCTTGCCCGTTTTTTTTGGCTTATCAAAATATTTGACTTATTTCAAATTCGGCGCTAGACTATAAGTTCACACTAACTCTACTTGCAAGGAGCAGCTAATGAAAGCGTCTAAGTTTTTCCAAAGCCTCCAATTCAGGCTCATCGCGATTGTAACCCTAATATTTTTGGCGTCAAACATCGTCATCGTGACGGTAGCCATGCGCCTCTCGACAAAATCAACCAACGATTCCGTTGACGCGCTTTTAAACGCTGTGGCAAAATCCGCCTCAGAAAAAATCAAGGCTCAGGAAGAAAAGAATTTCAGAATGTTAAACGCCTTGGCCTTATCGGACTTTCTAAAGGACGAAAGCCTTCCTCTGCGCGAAAAGTGCGCCCAGCTTACCAAAATCGCGAAAGTCAGCGACGAATACGAAAACATCGGCTTTTACGACTTGGACGGAAACGGCTTCACCGCCGACGGACGCGCGATAAACCTCAAGCGCGCCTACATCGACAACGCCGCCGTTGGAAAGACCACAATCACCGACCCCGCGGTAAACCCCATCACCAACGTTCTTTTCCAGATTTACGCCGCGCCGGTTTACGAAAAAAAAAAAAAAA
>ONET01000112.1 GCA_900316905.1 uncultured Treponema sp. | reverse complement strand
GGCGGAAAAATCCAGCCAGGCCGACAAGGGCCTTGAGCTTTACCGCAATCCTTCAACTCGCGCGGCGGTGGAATGGTTTTACCTGCGCGTGACCGGAAACCGCGACGTGACGATGGCGGTCTTGGACGCGGCCAACAGGGAAGACATTCCCCTAAGCCTGGCCTTCGCGCTTTGCCACACGGAAAGCCGCTTCAACCGCTACGCCTACAACCTTAACGCCAACGGATCGGTGGACCGCGGCCTTTTCCAGTTGAACGACAGGACATTTCCCCGCTTGGACGAAAGCGAGTTTTACGCCGCCGAGACAAGCGCCCGCCTTGGAATGAAGCACTTGCGCTTTTGCATGAACGTGGCCGGAAACGATTTGACCGCCGTTGCCATGTACAACGCCGGCGTGACCCGCGTCAGGAACGACAAGACGCCTCAAAGCACCTTGCGTTATGTAAGCCGCATAGCCAGTTACCGCGCCAACTTGCAGGCCGCTTTTGTGGAAGAAGTGTTGCGGCCTTGCCAGGAGAATTCCGAGCAAATAATAGCCGCGGTCGCTAGATAAGCTGAATGTCAGATTGCGGCTTGAGGTAGAAGCTGTTTTCTGTTAAGATATTCACAATAATCCTCCTTATTTTTGTTTTTGGCCCCTTTTTTGAAAATTAACAGTTCAAAAAAGGGGTTTTTTATTGACAAAAAATCACAAAGCCTTTAATATTGAATTTACAGTCTTGTGAATTGTTTCACATTATAAACGCGGACGGGCGGAGCGATATGCCGAAAATTCCAGAAGCGTCAAGAAGGCGGCTGACTTTGTTGGCGAGCCTTTTGGCTTCCAGCAAAGAGCAAAGAATCACGTCGATACAAATGCAGCGGCTTACCGGCGTTGACCGCGCCCTTATACGCAAGGACATTTCCTTTACTGGCTACAAGGGCGGCGTTTCAAACGGCTACAAGGCCCAAGAGCTTTTGGACGCGATTCGCGCGGCGCTGGGGCTTCCTTTGCCGGACCAAAAGCGCTTTTGCTGCATCGCGGGCCTTGGAAAGCTGGGCGCGGCCTTGATGCAATGCGGAATATTCGACGAGTCGCCCTTTAAGATTGTGGCGGGCTTTGACAGCCGCGTCAACCGCACCGAAGTTTTGAGCGCCGACTTTCCGCTGTATCCTGCGGCCAAGATGGAGACTGTGCTTCCCGAGGCGAAAATCGAGTTTGCCATTTTGGCGGTGGAAGACGAGCAGGCCAATATGATGGCCGAGCGCCTTGTGAAGAGCGGAGTGAAGGGCATCGTAAACTTTACGGGCCAGGTTTTGGAAGTGCCTGAGGGCGTCGCGGTGGAGAACGTGTCTCCGCTTTTGGCGCTGAACAATATTGTAGCGGCAATGCAATCGAACGCAAGCCGATGATTGTTTGTTAGCCGCATAAGCCGCAACATTCGCGCTCGCGACCAAGCTCGCGCGAACAGCGGTATTGATATGTATTTTTGGAGGTAGAAAATTATGAGCAGAGTTTGGAATTTTAGCGCGGGTCCTTCTTGCCTGCCTGAAGAAGTGTTGAAAGAGTGCGCGGCCGAGATGATGGACTGCAACGGAACTGGCCAGAGCGTCATGGAAATGAGCCACCGCTCGGCGGCCTTTGAGCCCATCATTCAAGACGCGGAGGCGCGCGTGCGCAAATTGATGAAGGTGCCTGACAACTACAAGATTTTGTTCTTGCAGGGAGGCGGCTCCACGCAGTTCGCGATGGTGGCGCAAAACTTGGGAATCCATACAGGAAAGGCCGCCTATATCCAGACCGGCGTTTGGGCCAAGAAAGCCGCCGCCGAAGCGCGCCATCTTGGAGTCCAGGTTGACGTAATCGCTTCCAGCGAAGACAAAAATTATTCCTACATTCCCAAGGTTGAAAAAATCGAAGGCGACTACGACTACGCCTACATTTGCTTTAACAACACAATCATGGGAACGCATTACGAATACATTCCCGACACCGGAAAGATTCCGCTTGTGGCCGACATTTCTTCCTGCGTTTTGAGCGAGCCGCTTGACGTTTCAAAGTTCGGCCTTTTGTTCGCGGGCGCGCAAAAGAACTTGGCGCCAGCCGGAGTCACTCTTGTCATTATCCGCGAGGACTTGGTTTGCGACTTGGAAAACTGCCGCCCGGGAACTCCGACGATGCTTTGCTACAAGACCCACGTCGAGGGCGAGAGCATGTACAACACGCCGCCTTGCTACACGATTTACGTTTTGGGAAAGGTGCTCAAGTGGATTGAAGCCAACGGCGGAGCGGAAGGAATGGCCAAGCGCAACAAGGAAAAGGCCGACTTCCTTTACGATTACTTGGACAACAACGAAGGGAATTTTTATCATGCAACTGCATTGATTGGCAGCCGTTCACTTATGAACATACCTTTTCTTACAAAATACGCGGGAGCGGAGAACGAAAAGGAAATCAACGCCAAGTTCGTCAAAGAAGCCGAGGCCGCCGGCCTTGTAAACCTTAAGGGCCACCGCTTGGTTGGCGGAATGAGAGCCAGCATTTACAACGCGATGAGCCTTGACGGCGTGAAGGCGCTTGTTGAATTCATGAAAGGTTTCGCTAGAAATAATTAACACAATGTCATGTTCGGGCTTGACCCGGACATCTTTTGATTAAAAGATTGCCCGGTCGAGCCGGGCAATGACAGATAGGAGTTTAATATTTATGTTTAAGATTCAGACTTTGAATAAAATCAGCGCGGTGGGCTTGGAAGAGTTCCCCCGCGACAACTACGAGACGGCAAGCGGCCTCAACGACCCGGACGCGATTTTGGTCCGCTCGGCCGACATGCACACGATGGACATTCCCGGAAGCCTCAAGGCTGTGGCGCGCGCCGGAGCCGGCGTGAACAACATTCCGATTGACTCGATGACCGACAAGGGAATCGTAGTCTTTAACACGCCCGGAGCCAACGCCAACGCCGTTAAGGAATTGGTTTTGCTTTCGCTCTTGATTTCAAGCCGCCCGGTTTTTGAGGCGGCGGATTGGGTCAAGACCCTTGCCGGAAAGGGAGAGGAAATTCCTGACTTGGCGGAGAAGGGAAAGAGCCAGTTTGTCGGCCACGAGCTTAAGGGAAAGAAGCTTGGCGTCATCGGCTTGGGCGCGATCGGAGCCTTGGTGGCCAACGCCGCCGTAAAGCTAGGAATGGAAGTAATCGGATACGATCCCTTTATGTCAATCGCCGCCGCTTGGAGGCTTGACTCTTCAATCAAGCACGCGGAAACCCTTGACGTTCTTTTGAGCAAGGCCGACTACGTTACGATTCACATTCCGCAAACGCCTGACACAAAGGGCTTGATCAACGAAAAGACAATCAAGAACATGAAGGACGGCGTTGTAATCATCAACATCGCGCGCGGCGGCTTGGTCAACAACGACGACATTTTGGCGGCGTTGGACAGCGGAAAGGTCCGCTGCTTTGTGACCGACTTTGCCAGCGAAGAATTGTTGAACAAGAAAAATGTCATTTGCTTTCCCCACCTTGGAGCGTCAACGCCCGAAGCGGAAGACAATTGCGCGGTCATGGCCGTCAACGAGCTTCGCGAATTTTTGGAGAAGGGCAACATCACCAATTCTGTCAACTTCCCCAAGTGCGTGACTGAAAATCCGATTCCCAAAAACGGAACGCGCCTTTGCATAAGCCACAAGAACGCGCCTGGAATCGTTTCAAAGTTCACGACAGTTTTGGGCGACGCCAAGCTTAACATCGCCGGCATGATAAACCAAAACCGCGGCGACACGGCCTACAACATCATCGACATCGACGGCGTTGTTCCCGAAGAAACCCTCCGCGCCCTTGCCGGCATCGAGACGGTCACAAAAGTCCGCCCGATTTTTGCATAACATAAAAATATTAGGACAAAGAAGGGCGGGACGCAGAAAAAAAGACTTGGAAGGACCCGTCAGCGAACGGCTTGGCCGAAGGCATCAAGCCGTGACGCGACGACGGGAGGCTCCAAGGATTTTTTTCGTCGCTGGGACCCGCCTTTTTTTTGTTTGTCTTTTATTTTATTTCGCGCGCTAAATGTTGATTGATCCGATGACGGTTGTTTCGTCGTCGGCTTTTTTGTTGCCCCAGAAGCTTTTTTTGCGGGGCGAGTCTTCGTCAATTTCGCGAAGGCGCTCGCTGGCTGACTGGCTTGAATCTGACGAGGCGCTTGAAGCCTTTGACGCCGCGCTGGAGCGGCGGGCTTTTGGCGCTGTCAAAAATCCGGCCATGCT